>JAJQGF010000272.1 GCA_021200695.1 Lachnospiraceae bacterium | reverse complement strand
AGGTATATTTTCCGATTTTGCGTATACTGCATTCCCTGGTTTTTATTTCCAGCTCTTTTATATATATTCCTTTAGACATTTTAAGCAGAAAATCAGATGTAATTTCCTTATCAGTCCTGACAATGTACTCCTTCTCATGCGCATTTGAGCCACGCATCATGGCATTTATAAGCTCACCGTCATTTGTAAGCAGCAACAGCCCCTCCGAATCCTTGTCAAGCCTTCCTGCATAGGTTACACGCTCAGAATATTTTACTATATCATTGATTTTTTTCTCGGCATGAAAATCCTTTTCCGTACACACGACTCCCATTGGTTTATAAAAGGCGAGCACAACTCTCCTTTTGCGTCCCTGAAGCAGCTTTTTGCCTACCCTTACCGCGTCCCCGGTGCTGACCGTCATACCCATATAAGCTGCTTTACCGTTGACAGTAACACTTCCCTGCTCTATCAGCCTGTCCGCCTCGCGCCTTGAACACACTCCGCACTGTGCAAGATATTTATTTAAACGTATCTGTTCCATCGTTATATGGCTCCATTTCTTTAAGCAGCTTTATCTTTGGAACCCCATCTCCGTCCATAAGTCCTTTTTTTGCCATTTTGTCAGCAAGCTCATTATATTTTACATTTGTGTGCGCCTTAACCTTGGTAAACGTAATATCTATACTTTTACTCCACTCCCTCATTGAGCCCGCATATTTCTGTGTAAGCTCATTTTTGCTCCTCCATGCGCCTGTTACCCAGCTCTCTATTCCCTGATAATCATATCGTATTTCAAGAGCCTTAAAACCGTTTTTTATGGCAAACCTTACGGCATACATAGCTCCCAGCATCTCACCCGTAACATTTCTCTGCTCAAGTGACTGTGGATTGTCACCGTTTCCGTATTCAGTATAAACACTTCCGTCCGGAAGAATAAATACACATCCAAAGGCATACCTTAAAAGGTCGTCATTGTAGCTTCCGTCTACATATGCAAGGATGCTGTCCTTTGGGGGTATATCCTCCGCGGATATGTCCTCACGGCCCATATCCATTCCCAAATACTCACATGCCTCCTCTCTTGTTGCGAAGCCTTTGTACTCCGCGCCCGGAAAGCCTGTGACATATTCCTTACATTCCTCCCACGTTTTAAATATTCCCGTTCTTTTTCCTTTTTTTACACAATAAAAATTCCTGGCTGACATAATATCTCCAACAAGTTCATATTTAAAAATATTGCCGTTCATGCATTTTCAGACATATGTAGCACGACTTCAACCATTATAACAATTTTTTTTAATTAATTCTACTGTTTTGTAAAGGCGCTTCCTTAAAATCAGTTGAAATGGCGGTGTACTGTGCACAATGCATCTACAATCTCTTTCTCTGTATCCATACCAAAGCCGTCAACTCCCTCTATACGCTCTCCCAAAACTCCATCCACACTGCCAATCCCGACTGTCTTACTGATATAAGCTTTTATTTCTTCAAAACCGGCCATCAGTCTCCTGCCTGTTATAAGTCCGAGATATGTGGCTACACCGTATGCACCCCAATTAGATACGGTGGCAATAACGAGACAGTCAACGCAAACAATGCATGGGACAAGCCCGATTTTCTCTGAAATCAGATTAGCGGCGTTTCCCATCCCAATTTCATTTCCTCCATCTCCGATACCTATAGTAGATATTTTTCCGGCAGCTGCCTCGAAAAACAGGTCAGTTTTTGCAGTATACTCCTTTATGCTTATCCCTTTCATATTAGCATAATCATTGTCTGCATTTCTGCCGCACCGTTCTATGGATATCATTCCAACAGGATTATATTTCCCAATTGTTTGCTCCACAAAATCAATGCCTGCCATAACAGGCATATATATGATATCTAATTCCTCGATTTCAAAAAATCCTTTACAATATTTATCTGTTATTATTACGGGGTGGTATCCAAGTGTCTGCAAAGCCTTTGCCAGCACGACAGTTCCTGCCGGTCCGTCTGTCTCCGCGCAATCATTTGCATAAAAGCCCGTGGTAAGAAACACATTGCCCTTATCCCATGAAAGAATAAGCCTCGCTGCCTCATGGCAGCAGTCATAGTCCATGTTTTCACTCAAAATGTCCATGCCGCGCTTTGAATGGCGCAGTATAATATCCTCAATGCGTTCACATGTATGCACAGTCAAATTCCTTTTTATGTTAATGCCCTTTTATTTTCAGTATATCAGACTGTATCTTTTTTAACAATATTATATACCGCAGCGCAAAATAGTGAATGCGGCTCCCATATTTACTGTCTCACACTCCAATGCATGCATCTGTGCCGCCGCAGCCACCCCAACGCAATAGGCTCAAATGCAGAGAATGGAATATTTGGGCTTATCAAGCTGCCATTCTCTGTTAAGGCCTATAAGAAATTTTATTCCATATAAGTATCTATAAATTCAAACACTTTATCCCAATACTCATCTCCGAGCAGATAACACGCTTCACCATGTCCCGCGCCCTCGGCAATGATTTTGTCCTTGTTGTCTCCGGGCTTTTCCTCATATAATATGTCATGCATTTCAAACGGAACAAAGTCGTCAAGCGTACCGTGAATAAACAACATAGGCTTATCACATTTCGACACCTGCTCCAATGCAGAGGCCTCATCAAATTTATATCCTGCACGTAATCCTGCATTTATATTGGCAAAATACATAATCGGAAATTCCGGAAGTCCGAACCTCAGCTTTAACTCCGACGAAAATATATCCCATACACTTGTATATCCACAATCCTCAACAAACACCTTTACCGCCTCAGGAGTCTCCTCACCCGATGTCATCATAACAGTAGCCGCGCCCATTGAAACACCATGCAGAACAATCCGTGCCTCAGAATCCTGCTCCAATACCCAATCAATCCAGCACAAAATGTCATTTCTGTCCAGCCATCCCATTCCTACAAAGTCCCCCTCACTTTCTCCACAGGCACGCAGGTCAGGAGAAAGCACCTGAAAGCCCTCCTCGTAATATCTCTGTGAATAATGTGTCACACGTGTATGGTTGCTTCGATAGCCGTGAATAACAATTACCCAATCATGGCTTCCTTCGTTTGCATAATACCCTCCGTTTAGCCTCAGGCCGTCCCCGGATATTATATATACGCTCTGCTCCTCTACGTTTTCCAGAAAATCCTCGTTAAGCTGCTGCTGTATTTTCTTATTTTCCGCAATCAGCCTTTCCGCATCTCCTGCCGTCTCATCGACCTCCAGCGAAACATTTCTATCGCCTCCGTCTCCTGAGCGTCCAATCGCATAATTTACAAGGTAATTGCCCGCAAATGAAAGCACGGCAAACAATATAATTACCGCCGCAATAATATATAATGCAGTACGGCGTTTATTATTGTTTTTATGTAATGTCACGTTCATACTCCCCACCTTATTTATAATTTTATGCCATATTCAGACAAAAATATACTGATATATGCTTCTAATGTCTATTATCGGAAAATATTACTCCCGGATTAACAGAGATGTCACAAGACTCTCCCTTTTATCTCAAAAGTTCAATCTCTTCTGTATTTCCGTAAGAACTCTCCTGCCTTTAAAAATTACAATTCCTGCAAGCGTGACTCCGCCTGCCATCAGGCATATCGTCCATAGTATCGGCACCTCCCTTAAGTATGCAGAGAGTGCAATTTCAATAACCACCACTACAAGAATATTTACCAGAAAATATACCATTGCATTCCTTGCCTTATCAAGCATTGAGAGAAAGAAATGGATAATCAATGAAAAACAACACATCGAAGGCAGTACAAAATTAAAATAAACTTCTGTCATGGACAAAAACCAAAATGTATATGCCAGAAGGACTGCCCCTCCAACCGAAATATATGACACAATCCTCGACACAGTTGAGTGCTTTTTAATCAACCCTCTTATACATATTTGGGAACCCGCTATCCAGACAAACACCAGAAGACTCCAATGCTTTTCTTCTCCTGCACCTATAAGGAAATCCAGCGCAAGACAAATTATCAGAGCTGCAAGGCTTATAAATAACTGCAGCTTATAAATGAAGGACTGTTTATTTAGTTTTATCGAAAACGGAAAAATATTTTCTTCTCCATCCCCCTGTAAATCATTCTGGCACAACGGACACTGCCCAAAATTTCCTCCAACCATCATCCTGCAGCCGGGACAATATTTCATCAGCCTCATCTCCTTTCCAGGCCTTTAAGCTTATTCTTTACCGAATTACCTCAGTTGCATAGATTTCGGCCTCCTGACCGGCATAGGTAAAGGTTCTGACAAAATTTTTGAGAACGCCCGTGTTATTATATGCGGAGGTTATCCCAAACACAAGCTCATCTTCAAAGCTGCTGACCGTTACAAAAATTTCGCTGTGGCTGCAAAATGCCGAATAACCTTCTATAAACTGTACCATCTCCCTGGGAGGTGAAATTACCCCAAGATTTGATATGACAGCCGACACCCGCTGATTTTCCTTTTTTGAAAAATATTTTACCACAGGCTGTTTAATAAAAAGCGGAACCATTCTGACAAAAAAAATCCTCTCAAGCTTCTGATAATTATCCATCTGCTGCCTTATCTTATCAGGCTCAAGACTGCCCTTTAGCTTATCGTCAAATTCTCTTGCAAGTGCCTCTATAGTCTCATCTCCCGTAAATACATGGCTCACCTGTACATTGTTAAAAAAATTTCTCGCTGTCTTTGAAGGATAGAAATTTCTCAGGTTTACAGGAATACTTATGGTCACAGGCTGCTTTTTCTTAAGCAAAGGCATATCCTTCTGTATAGCCAGCATCATCTGTGCGCCCAGATAACTGGTCAGACTCACCTTAAGCTCCTTTGCCCGCATAAGAACCTCGGGCGCTTTCATATGCAGCTCAAAAAACTGAAGCTGGTCATATGGGAGCTTCAAACCGCGTATATGATATGCCTTTTTACCGGAGGCCGCCGCCTTTCCGCTCTTTCCATAGAACTGTTTAAAGCTGTTTTGCTCTAAATCATCCGCAGATGCGCTGCTCTCAATATAGACCTCCCTTAGCTCATTCGGATATTTCAGTTTAAGATAATTCAGCACCAGAATATTAAGAAATTCCATGGCACCCGTTCCGTCGCTGAGCGCATGAAATAAATCAAGATTTATTCTTTTCCCATAATATGTCACACTATAGTGCAGAATTCCCCTGTAATCCTCACCATATAAAATAGGACACGGTCTTGTATTCTCCTCTCTCACAACGGGCAGCACCTCCGTGTTCTCAATATAATGCCAGAAAAAACCCCTTCTTATACGCACCTGAAGCTGTGGTCTCGTCCTTATCGCAGCCCGCAGAGCTTCGCCAAGAATCACTCCGTCTATCTTATCCTTAAGCGTACAGCTCACACGCAGGCTTCTCGTATCACGTCTGTTATAGGTGGCAAGAAATACCTTAGCCACATTATCAACCTTATACCAATTTTCTGAGTTCAAGCAATTACCTCTTATTCATGCGGGATTACGGTCCGCATTTTTCACACTGCTGCAAATTCTTTACATCAAAGTCCATATAAAATCCCTTACATCATCCAAAGCCCTTGATGCCTTATGCAGCGGAAGGAGCTGAAACACATGCCATCCGCCATTATATACCTTAAGCCTTACATTGCACTCATTATGCTTAAGCTTCCTATACAGTCTCTCACTGTCAGCCCTCAATATTTCATTCGAACCGACCTGTATAAGTGTCGGCGGCATATTTGTCAATTCACCGTAGAGCGGGCTGTACTGCGGCAGGGAATAATCAGCCTCATTACCCGCATAGGCCTTTCTTACGCCAAGCACATATTCCCTTGTAAGCATGGGGTCCAAATCCTTATACTTTTCATACGAGGGCGAGGAGGCCGTCATATCTGTCCAAGGACTCATAAGCACCAATGCCTTCGGCAAAAATCTTCCCTCCTCCTTAAGCTTAAGAACAATCTCAAGCGCCATATTGCCTCCGGCAGAGTCACCGGCAATAATAACATTTTCCGCACCGTAGCCCATATACATCAGGCTGTCCCAAGCCTTCATTCCATCCTCTATAGCTGCCGGATAAGGATTTTCAGGCGCCAATCTGTACTCAAAATAAAACACAGACAAACCTGTATGCAATGCCAGCTTTCCGGCAAGGATTCCCGCATATCCCAGACCTCCGCTGGTGTATCCTCCTCCATGACAATAAAGTATGACGGTTTTCCCTACATGTGTATAATCAGGACTGGCCCACTCCGCATTTATCTCTCCCTGTCCTGCCTTCTCATAGGTGACACCTATCGGTGGAGTCACAAGCTTTGACAAAAATTCCTGAGCGCTTCTCTGTCTTGAAAAACCCTCCGCTGTAGTCTCCTCCGAAATCTCATTGACAGAGCGCACAGCCTTGATTGCTTTCATAAGCGGAGCCATTTTCTCTGGCTTAATCTCCTGGCTCTCCTTATTTTTCCCGGATACTTTATTATTTTTAGAAGTCCTGACGCTTTTTATAGTGTTCATAATAAATTAACTTACTCTCTCTTTTTGTGTTGCCGCACGAAAACGGTAGCGACCATGCCTTATACATTTTGGATATATGCTGTAATTATCCTCACAAAATACAATATCAAAAAAATCAATTTTTTATATTATAGCATTCTCTTTATATATGTCCAAGCTTTTTATTTCCAATATAACTCCTGCTCTCAGCGATAAAGAAAGATGCACAAAAGGGTTGCCCTTTCGGACAACCCTTCGTTTTAATATGTGCTGTTAGCTGTTTATACAATACCCTGTGCTTCCATAGCGTCAGCTACCTTCAAAAAGCCTGCAATATTTGCACCGGCAACATAGTTGCCCTCCATGCCATACTTCTTTGCAGCATCGTCAAGGTTATGGAAGATATTAACCATAATACCTTTAAGCTTGGCATCTACCTCTTCAAAGGTCCATGAAAGCCTCTCGCTATTCTGGCTCATCTCAAGAGCTGAAGTGGCAACTCCGCCTGCATTTGATGCCTTGCCGGGGCAGAACAGAACACCGTTTTTCTGGAAATACTCTGTTGCCTCCATAGTCGTAGGCATATTCGCGCCCTCTGCAACCGCAATCACACCGTTTGCCACAAGTGTCTTTGCATCCTCAAGGTCAAGCTCATTCTGGGTAGCGCATGGAAGTGCGACATCACACTTTACTGTCCATACACCGTGTTCCCCGTTTTTCTTCTCATGATACTCTGCGCTCTTTCTTACAGCAGCATACTCGGTAAGACGCGCTCTCTTAACCTCCTTAATCTCCTTAAGCAGTTCAACATCAATTCCCTCAGAATCATAAATCCATCCCGTTGAATCCGAGCAGGTGACAACCTTAGCGCCAAGCTGCTGAGCCTTCTGGATAGCATAAATAGCAACATTTCCAGCACCGGATACAACAACGGTTTTTCCCTTTATGTCGTTTCCATTGCACTTTAACATTTCCTCAGTAAGATATAAAAGGCCATATCCTGTAGCCTCTGTTCTTGCAAGAGAGCCGCCATAGCTTAAGCCCTTACCGGTGAGAACACCCTCGTAGAGGCCTGTTATTCTCTTGTACTGACCATACATGTAACCGATTTCTCTCGCACCGGTTCCAATATCTCCGGCAGGAACATCCGTATCTGCTCCTATATATTTGTACAATTCGGTAATGAAGCTCTGACAGAATGCCATAACCTCTCTGTCAGACTTGCCCTTAGGGTCAAAATCTGAGCCGCCCTTGCCTCCTCCTATGGGAAGTCCGGTAAGCGAATTCTTAAAAATCTGCTCAAAGCCCAGGAACTTGATTATTCCAAGATTTACAGAAGGGTGCAGTCTGAGACCTCCCTTATAGGGTCCGATTGCTGAATTAAATTGCACACGGAAGCCATTATTAACCTGAACCTGTCCCTTGTCATCCACCCACGGAACACGGAACAAAATCTGTCTCTCAGGAGTAGTGATTCTCTCAAGAAGAGCCTCCTTGCGATACTTCTCCTCATCTGCCTCAATGACTACACGAAGAGATTCGAGTACCTCCTTTACCGCCTGATGGAACTCCGGCTGCGCAGGATTTTTTGCTACTACAAGGTCATAAACCTCATCAACATATGACATTACTATGTCCTCCTTTATGTGTATATACAGGTCTGCCTGGAAATGTGCATCAAAAAAGGCATAGAACAAGTATCCTATGCCCCAGACACCCTTGTCCATGAATTATTATAAACCCTGACCCTGATTTTCACAATAAACTTTATTTTTTTATCTGTAAAAGTTTTTTTGCCATTTTTATACAAATTGCACAAGTATACAGCATAATTACAAATAATGTCTAAGGTTTGCTATACTTTTCTCCTCAGTATCTATAAGCTTTCTTGCAAGCAGCTCCGGCTTTTTGCCTATATTATCATTATGATTAAGTGATTTTTCCATGCTTACAATACCTGTATTATTTTCATTAATCAATATCTCAGCTATCCTGCTCAGGCTTGTATTGAGGAGGGTGTGATATCCTATATTTCTTTTCATGACCATATCCTCCATATAGCTTCCATGATATATATCAACTCCGGCCTTTACCATTTCCTCTACTGCCTCATTTCGTATTTTTGAAAGCTGCAGGGATTCTCCCGCCATCTGCACTGCAAAGGTATCATCATATACTTTTTCCGAAACTGCCTCTATAGCTTTTATTGCCGACTCGGAAGTATGCTGTATTTCACGGTACACATTGATTTCCTGTTTTTTCATTGCCCCTCCTTTATTTCCCTTCATGTAAAAAAGCTTCCTACATTTTCTGTAGAAAGCTTTCCCTGAAATTCATATATTATTCGCTGCACCCGCATTTGTACAGACATCTTTACATCCGGCAGATTATTTTACTGAACATAATCGGACTTCACATATCCTATCTGACCATTATATTTAATCTTACACCAGCCATTTTCCTCAGCAATCAAATCCACGCTGTCTCCTCCGGCAAGGATGCCGAGTCTGTCAGCATTTTCACTTGCCTGCGCGCGGACATTGATGTTTGTAGTAGCTGTTACTGTACCTATAGTCTCGGCACTCGCAGCGCTCTCAACCTCCTGAAGATATTCTGATTTAATAAATCCGTTCTGTCCCTCGTATATAACCTCACTCCAACCGTTCACCTTAGCCTCAACAAGCTCAAGCTTTGTGCCCTCTGATACCTTACCAAGCTTGTCTGCATTTTCGCTGTCAGAGCTTCTTACATTAACTGTAGTAGTCGCGGTAACATATCTGGTCTCCTCCACAGTATCTGATGCAGAATCAGACTGTTCCGTACTCTCACCATCCGCGCTGTCACCGTTGTCATTATTTTCGCTGTCAGCCTCATCTGTATTTTCTTCACCTGCAGATGCATTAAGCTGTCCGAGCCTCTCGCCTACCTCAATATTTACCTGCTCGCCGAATTCCTCAATATATGCCATAATCTCAGGCTTCTCCATGAGCAGATTATTATACTCTGTATTAATGCGGTTATTAAATTCTACTACATTATCCTGCGTAGTGAGAAGCGTAATATACTCATTAATCTCCTCGCTTATTTCACCCCGCCTGATGTAAAGGTTTCCATCCTCTCCTGTACATATATAAAATGCCTGATATGCCGGAACATCCTCCTCATGTCCGGTAAAACGCATTGTATAATAAACATACGTAAGCTTAGAGCCCTCCTCAGGCCCCGGCTTAGTATAAATCTCAAGCACATTAAAGGAATCAATATATTTAGAACCCTCCTCATATCTGAAAAGGTCGCTGTCTTCTATAACATCACATATTGAAAGGAGAGTCTCGCTGTCATCCTCCGCCCATGCATTATAAAAGGATTCAAGCAGAGCAGTAATTTCAGGGTCCTCATTTGCCTCCATTGGGACCTCCTCTGCAGCCGCTTCAAGGGATAATTCCGAGCTTTCAGAAGAAGCTGTCTCAAGACCAAGCTCCTCCATCTTTCTATCCGTGCCTCCTATATTAAGTGCCACTGTAACGGTAAACGCCACCACTACAACTATTATAACCGGAAAAGCGACTTTACTGTGCTTAATAAAGAAATCCCGGATTAAAAGTGCTTTATCCTTTATCATAAAAATTCCTCTCTAATTAATTACAATAATTCAGCCAGAGTAATGTAAATGCATCCGACAGGAATCGAACCTGCATTAAAGGCGTCGGAGGCCTTCGTTCTATCCATTAGACTACGGA
>JAJQGF010000174.1 GCA_021200695.1 Lachnospiraceae bacterium | reverse complement strand
CCCGTCTGTCGGTCAAATGAGTATTGTTTTCCCTGCTCATCAATATTCGTATAAGCTCCCTGTACGATGTCTGCCCCCAATTGAAAAGCACATACCATCATACGTTCAATCGCACCTTCTGGAAGATAATCATCACTATCAATAAACATAACATATTGACTATTAACAAAATTTAGTCCGGTATTCCTTGCTCCGGAAAATCCTTGATTTTTTTGATGAATAACAAGGATTTCGCCTCTGTTTTTGTATTCATCCAGTATGTTGCCTGTACAATCGGTTGACCCATCATCAACTGCAATAATTCGGTATGAAAACTTAGTTTCCCGTTTTAGGATAGATTCTAAGCATACACGAATGTATTTTTCAACATTATAGCACGGAACTATAATATCCAAATCATACAGAATATCGCCGCATAGATTGTTTGTGCTTTCATAATAGCAACTGTTTCTGGGATCAGTTGAAAAATCCTCTAACAGTCCTTGCGCCAATGTAATTTCAGGCAACGTTGTATTATTAATAGCAAAAGGTTTTAAAAACTGGAAGACCAACCGATTTAGTCTGGTTTTACGTAATATTTTAGTCAACATCTTTTCACCGCTTTCTTCTGATTTGTTGCAGAATTAAATTTTTGTCATCCTTATTCAAAATCACAAACCAACCAATAATCAGACACACAATACAATACAATACTGCCCAGAAACCTAATTTAAGCCAGGAGTCCAGCATCAGATGTGGGACAATTATAGCGCCAACTATCACCATAACAGCATAAGAAAGAACTGCTTTCCCAACATCAAAGTAAAAAACATTCCATTTCAAATTCAGGCATTTCGCGCTATATGGCATTAAGAAGAACAGGTTTCTTACAATAGAGAAAATCGTGCTGCCAGCAGCAATAACATATATACCGGCATCTGTAATCTTAAGCATAACAAACGTAAAACAAATGCTCAGTGCACCAGAAACTAATACTGCAATAGCATTAGCTTTCACCTTATTTGTTACAGTCAATACATTACTTAAGCAATTTACGCCTCCCGAAATCACGAATTTCACCACAACCAAAACCGAAATTATCTGTAACACCATAGGATCCTCCGATGGCAGCCATAGCTTGAAAAAATAATATCCAAAGACCGTAAGCGCCGCTATCGGTATATTCATTATCATACTCATAATTTTAATAGACTGTCTGATATCCTTTAGGAGCACATCGAATTGTCCCTTTGCGTAAGAAATATTAAAGCTCGGTGCAAAAACGCCCGAAAGAGTGCTCATTGCGGAGCTGATCATCCCGGGAATCGTTTCGGCAAACGATAATGTATCCATTGCGGCGGCTCCGATAAAAAGATTGGCAATCAATACATCAAGTCCATCCAGCAATACCTGCCCCATCTTCAGTATGGAATTCCAAATCCCCGATGATACCAATTCTTTTACTGCGCCAATATCAAAGTACTTTCTCGAAATCTCCAATTCCGGCACAAGCTGCCTTGTAAAGCGAAAATTTGCGGCTGCTGAAATCACCGTCATAATCAGCGGGATTATTCCCATATAAAATATATGAGCCGGCAAAAAAGAATACACTGTAAATATAAGTACTCCTCTTAAAAGAGTTGTAACTATTGTTACCAAAGACGAAAGACATAACTTATTCCGTATGTATGTAGCACAGCTGAAAACGGATGTAATAATCGTTAATATAAAGTTTCCGAAAATAAATCCGAACAGAAGTCTTACATCTGAAACAAGTTCAGCAGAAACATTAAATAACTTATCCACTGAACATACGATATATATACTTGGGATCAAGAGACAAACTGCAATAAAAATGTTTGCTATGATTACAGAGTTGTAATACTCATTTGCCCGTTTATAATCTCCAGTACATACTTTTATTGTAATAAAGCGTGATGCCATCGAATTTAGCGCAATCGTCAAAATATTTGCATATTGTACAAAATTATTGGCCAGACTAAGAAACCCGTAAGCGCCTTCACCAACTCTTTCTCTTGCAATAGGCACGATAAAAAAACTAATGGCAGCACTCACTATAAAGCCAATAAAAGCTGCCCCCATATTTAATATAAGTTCATTTGTCTTTGATGTACCTTTAAATGAAAAAAACATGCTTTTGCTTTACCTCAAATCTGATTTCTAACTACCATAAGTTGCACCATTTAACAATTTTTACGAATGCATTTAATTATTCTACTTTAAAAATTATAAACCGTTATTCTCTTAGTTATAGCAATCTTGATTTATAATCCACTCAATAAAATCTCTTACAGCGCCATCTCCGCCCTTATGAACTGCGATAAAATCAGAAATATTTTTCACCTTATCAGCTGCATCAGAAGGGCATCCGATAATTCCACCCGCTTTTTTATTGGAACCATACATTGCAAATCAAGAATGTCATCACCGATGTAAGCTACTGTCGAAAAATCAGAAATCAAATTACTCAATAGTTCAAATTTATTTCGTATTCCTTGGTAAACTTCTGAAATGGATAGTTCCTTACATCTAAGTAAAACTATATTTGATTCACGTGCGGTAATTATAATTGGTATTATTCCAGCTGGAATAGCAATATCTTTAATTCCACATCCATCCTTAATACTAAATGCTTTAAAAACTTCACCATCATTCCCCATGTATATTTTTCCATCGGTAAGGGTTCCGTCCACATCCATTACCAAATATTGAATCATGCTACAACTTCCTTTTTTTGATATCGAGTGCAAATTTATCAAAAAGTACATTCGGGTCATAAAAATAATTTTTGTATTCTGATAACCATTCATCAGATTTGTCCCACCATGATATTTCTAATAATCTCTTTATAATTTCATCATTAAATCTATATTTAATTGTTTTGGCTGGAACGCCAGCCACCACTTCATAAGGCTTAACATTATGAGTCACAACCGCACCTGCTCCTATAACTGCCCCATCACCAATATCCATACCTTGCAGAACAATTGCATTGCTTCCAATCCAAACATCATTTCCGATATTAGGCGGCTCTGTAATTTCTTTATATTCCTTGCAGGGACTTTGAGCATCACAAGTATGATATATTCGTTCTGAGGTTGTAACGAAGCCTAACGGATGATTGTACATACCAATCTGAACATTAAATCCTATTGAGCAGTACTTTCCATTTTTCCACTTGCTATAATACTGCCATCATTAATATATGTACCTGACCCTATATGAACATCGGCGCGAACCTTGACATTTCGATATAAGCACACTCCTCTATCGAGAAATGCTTTTGGGGAAACCAACTTAGGTGAATCTACGTAAATACCCCCCTGTACGCAAAATGCACATAGATTAATTTTATCAGTTCAACTATCCGCATATTATCTTTCCTCCTCAAACACCGTGGAAAATCGAGATGGCGTAATAAATTTAATATCTGCCTGACTCTGTCTGCACTTGTTGAAGTCCAAAAGCATCTCCGTTATTTCCTGATTGACAAATACAGCATTTTCAAATGCATTATCCAATTCAAGACTGGTTTGAGCATAATTACCGTTGCCTTCTGCTTTAAATGTGTAACCATCAAATCCAGCAATATTAATCTCACCAACACTAAGGAAATCCAATAATCTAAGCAGCAGAATCATTGAGTTCTCCATGTTTTCCCATCCACATTTAATTAAGCGTGAATATGAAATAACATAATCGGATCGTCTAGCAGACTTGCTAAGATTCGATGTCATGATTTTTTCTACTGACTCGTACTGAGAATCGCATGACCAATACCGCATCCTATTCGCATTGCTTAAGAACATATAATTGCTTTTCAAGTGTTCATGTAAGAAATTAACAGTGATAACGACAGGATTCTTCATTTCTATAAATTGTTGAATGACCGTTTCTTGAGTGTGTGCGCTCTTTCCGGGTGCAACAACCAGGATTTTTTTTTCTTTTAATTTTTCCCTAAGATTACGAAGATTCTCTTTATCGTCATATGCAGAATTCAACAGCTCCAGGTATGTAGATTCAAGCAAATCATAATGATACCTTTTTCTATTGTCCTCACCGATTTTGTTTAAAATATAGCGGATATCCTTGCTGCTTATACAATTCTTCTTTAAAAGATAAGAAATATTATTAACGTGCGCACTGTAGCAACCAGCAATGAACATTGACGTGGAATATCCCCAAGAGCATCTCGCTCTCATGTTATCAATATAACCATCAATAAGGTCAAATATCGCATCCATATCATAAGTTGCGCCAAACTTTGATACCATATATTGTACAATCAATTCTGTAGGAGTATTTCCCGCGCCGCGCCCCATTCCAGACAAGGTTCCATCGATAACAGCAGTACGTTTTCCCAAAGTCATTCTTGCAAAGCTTTGTGATAAAGCATTAGACATCTGCATATTATTGTGAGAGTGGAATCCAATACACGATGTTTTCACAAGGTTATGATCTATAAGGTTAAAAACCCGCTGCAAATCGTCCTCATACATCGAACCAAACGTATCAACGATTGAGACACAGTATGGCTCAATCTCATTGATATCCCTAATCAAATCTAAGAGTTCAAAATCGGAATAGCCGAGAATATCAACCGGCTGTACAAAAAGTTTATATCCCTTTCTTTTTATTTCGCGGCAAAAATCTAGAACGTTTTTTCTTTCTTTTTTAAAGAAACAAGCTCTAACCGCATCAAAGGAATCTCCCTTGTTCTCATCGAGATTATCTATGGAGTATCTGCTATAGTCTGCAAGCACGGTATATAAGGAATTCTTTTTATCTACAGGTACGAACCTTTTCGCATCAGCCGCATTTTTAAATACTGTTTTCCCTGGTCCATAGCCTTCATCCTGTAAAAAACCAATCTCAATAAAATCTACTTTGGAATCAGCGAGACCATTAATAATGCCGTGAATCGCCGTATCTCCAAAAGTCTTGTCAACCAAATATGCTCCGTCTCTTAGTGTACAGTCTAATATCTTCACATGATTCATAATAATTCAAATTGTAGCTTCAAAATATAGAAGCTTAAACTCCTTTCAAATCTATCTTTGCTTCATTCTATTGGCTATAACTTCTCGAATCTTTTCAATATCCCGTGGTGTATCAATAGATAGCGACTTACTTTCAACCAAATCATAGTGAATGCGAATGCCATGCTCTAAAAAACGTATGGACCCTATATCCTCGATTCTTTCGATTTCAGTTTGCTCATGCGAAACATAGAAATCCAAGGCTGCTTTGTTGAATAGTTCAACGCCTACATATTTCTTGTAAGTAAACTGTGCCGTTTTTTGTGGATAAGGAACAGGACTTCTCGATGTGTATAAAGAATACCCATTTAATCCAACCACAATTTTAATGTTACCGGGATCAATCACTTCTACTGGATCAGTAAAATTTCGAACCAACCCCCGTACAATTGGTTTTTCCTTTTCAACAAAATCAGGAATGATTTTAGGCATAACCTCCGGTTCAAGTATCGGCTCATCACCATTTACAGTAACATAGTAATCGGCATCAATGATATTAGACACTTGGTATACACGGTCAATCAGGCAAGAGCAGTCTGATGTTGTCATAATGACAGACGCACCAAATTCTTCACAAACCTTTTTTATTCTCTCATCATCCGTTGCAACATAAATCTCGTCAAATTCTTTAACTTTCGAAATATTCTGGTAAACCCACCAGATCATTGGATGACCACATATATCCATAAGTGGTTTTCCCGGCATCCTTGTAGAACCATAACGAGACGGAATAATTCCAACGATTTTCATTTTCTCTTCCTACCTTCCTACAATAAATTTGATTTTTGATTTTGATATAATATAATTCAAGGGTAACAGTATTGCTAAAACTCCTGCCGCCGTTACAATGCAGTATACACACTTTTGAATCATACTTTCGCTCTGAAACAGCCCGAGCCATAAATACAAATAATTGAACGCGGGGATCATTATCCTGGAATGCCACGCAAACACAAGCATGGTGTTTCTTCCTAAATAGGCTAAAATCTGTTCTGTCTGCAGCACCGCCGCAGCAGACAGAACAAACAGTATCCCAAAGACAGCCGATAGTATGGCAAACAGCTCTATTCCATACAAATGTACCGACATATCCAAATTCGCATTCGCCAGTTTTATATTAAGTATGCAGAACATGATATTTCCAATTGCCAATAATGCCGTAATAAAGATTTTTTTTGCGTAAATCTTTGAACAAGCAATCACTTCCCGAAATCCCTTACATGAATCGGCGTGCGCATATTCATATCCCAAACAAACGAAAAACTGTGCTACTAGGGCAGTATCCAAATTCCATGGCAGGGTGTCTCCACCGAATCTATAATATACAAAAGCAAAAACACACAATACAGTTGAAAAAAATATTGTTTTCCCATTTCGCCCAGAAGTGATACGCAATAAAATCCATAAGATTATCTGTGAAAAAAATAAGCACGGCAAAAACCAAACTGTCCAGTAATGACGCTGAATTAAAAAGTTCAGCAGCATATTAACCGGCGTATCGATCGCACCTGCAATAAATTGAGGCGGCTGCGGATCGAATAAATATATCCCGCTCAGAAAAATCCAAATTACCGTTCCCAACGCAAAATATGGGATCAGCAGAGATTTTGCGCTTTTTTTAACAAACTGCGCAAACGTCTTTTTCTCACCTTTAAAAACCATTCCCGACAAGAAAAAGAAGAGCGGAATATGACAGGAATAAATCCACGTCGTAATATAAGGAAACTTCAAATGTCCGAATATAACCATGAGCAAGGCAATTCCTCTTGCTGTATCTATGTACGCAATTCTGTTATTTTGTTGGTTCATTTATCACTCAACCTTTTGTGCCCAGCATTTCATCAAAATCCACTCTCGGAAAGATTTCCAGCTTCCCTCCGCGGGTTGCATTGTAAATTTTAACGTTGTGCTCTTCCGCATATTTTCTTGCTTCTAAAAATCCACGGGACGAATCATCCAGTCTTGGAAGATTTCCCGAGTTGCTTGAACTTATTTTTTCACTTCCAAAATAATCCTTGACCTTATTATCCGATATTACTGTCCCATCCTTTGATAAATAAGACGAATAATTGTGATCTACTCCTAACAGGTAGATTTCGGAATACCCCATCCAAATCGCTAGCTGGATGGAAGCATATGTCACCGTAAAGCCCTGGCTGATATATCTGTTCGCTTTTTCGCTGAAATGAATCCTTTCCGCACTGTCTGCATATTCATGCAAAACATAGTACATATATTCATTGCCGTCGCCGAAATTGTCTTTAAAATAGACCGGAAGAATTTTTATCGGACAATCGGCAGCCTTTATTTCATTTTGAATTTCTTCAATCAATGCGTAATCCTGCGCGACATAATACGTAGGGCGCCACGTTGTGGACGCAAATATCTTATATATACGATGCGTCCCAAAACTGTCTATTCCGTTAGCCTTAAGAATATCCAGATCCTCTGCACGTAGACTTGGTCCCGTACCGATAACAAAGCATCTCTCTCCGCTGTGCTTGTCCTTTAACGATAGTAATCTGTCGCATAATTGCCTGTTTTGTTTATATGCGTTTCCGGTCTGTCGTGCGTAAAATATCCTCCATGCAATCGGGGAAATAATTTTGTTCTTCTTTATCAATTCATTTAATTTCATACAGTCTTCCTCCGCAAAAGCACTCCTACCTTTATCACTCGAAGCAAGCACACAATTCCGCCGAAAGACAGACACATATGCTCAATTTTTTCCGTCCCTGACATCTTTCCTCTTTTTCTTATTTCGCACGCAGTATCAAGTAATTTTCTCGGAAAATACGACTCCAATATCTGCGCATCTTCTTTTAGCTTCGCAAATGAATCTGTCTTTGCGCAGTTTAGACATATTGCATATATTGTGCGAAAGAAATTTGCATATACACTGTAGACGGCAGCGTCTTCTGCCTTTCCTCCTTCCATATTTTTAATGCTCGTCTCATAGAAATATTTTAAAGTCTCACACTCACGCTTTAAATCAAACGAATGAACCAACAGAGCAGTGACAGAATTCGGGTTGACCCTGTAATAGTAAACGGGGAACTCACACACCACAACAGTTTTCGCCGAACAAGCAATAGTCTGATTAAACAGCTGATCCTCTCTTGGCTTTGCCTCCTCCGAAAATTTTATTCCCAATTGCCTTGCCAATTTGGTGCGAAAAATCATCCGCCACATAAATCCGTTTAGAATTATCCCATCCTTATTTGGTCCAAACACCACCGGTATAATCGTATTTCTTATATCCTTATCCTTATAAACTCCGGCAGGAATATTTAACGGGATAAGTTGGTTAGTGCCGTCTGTGTTTTCCTGATAGTATGGCGCAATCACCCAGTCTGCCGCGTTTTCTTTTGCCAAACCTATGAGTGTACTGTATGCAGCCTCGGCAACATGATCGTCTGCATCGGCAAACGTAAAATATTCTCCCCTGCAAATTGACAATCCGTAATTTCTGGTTCCGATGTAGCCTATGTTCTGTTCAATTACCTCAACTCGAAACCTCGAATCCTTTGCCGCATACTGCTCACAAATCCTTCCGGATTGATCCTCTGAGCCGTTGTCAATCAGAATAAACTCAACGTCTTCAATGTCCTGGGCGGCCAAAGAATCCAACATGATATGCAAGTCTTTTTCCGCATTATATATTGTTACGATTACGCTCAAACTGCATTTCGGCATTGTGTTCTTCTCCTTACAAACTCAATAACATTTCCTCTGCTTGTCTCACTGTCCGTTCCGTCGAAAAGAATTTTCCGCGCTCTTCCGACTTTTTCTTATAATGTAACAGCAGCTCCGAATTGGTCAATAGCCTCTTGATTCCATCAAGCAACGCGTCCTCGTTATTCTCCGTTATATAACCGTATTCGTTATTTTCCCCCAGCATTTCTTTCATTCCGGAAACCAAAGTAGTGCAAACCGGTGTGCCCACAATCAAAGCTTCCGTTGCCGCCGTGGAAAAGCCCTCTCTATGGCTTGAGCAGACAAACAAATCGCATTTCGCAACGTATTTATATGGATTTGTTTTATATCCGAGAAATGTGACGGATGAGCTGATTCCCAGCTCCTTTGCCTGTTGTTTTAATGCGGCCTCATCTTCTCCTTCGCCCAATAAATATGTATGAACAGGTATATTTATATTTCTCAGCCTTTGATGAATCCTCAGCAGCCTGTCAAAGCCCTTAACCGCCTTTAATGTTCCCACACTCACTATGTTAATTTCGCCTTCAATAAGCTCAAGCTCATTGGCCTCCTCTGTCGATTCTTTTCTGATTTTTTCACTTTCAAGCGTATTATAAAGTACCTCTATTTCCGAATTTATATTAAAAATTTTCCGGAAATCCTCTGCAACTGTGTTTGAAACACAGACAATTTTATCAAATTTCCCATACAGATTTTTTGCCTCTTTATAAGATCGAAACGCATAAGATGCATTCTTTGCATTATGCTGTTCCCCATGTATCCACCCAATATATTGTGTGGATACATGGGGAACAGCCGTGCTGCTCCACATTTCCTTGCCCCCGGCAATGATTCTGGCGGTTGGTCCTTCCAAATAAGAAATTTCTATATCATACGAGTCCTTAATAAACATCCGATGTAAAAATTTTGGAGAAAGCAAAGTCATTATTTTACAATTAAAGGGGAATGTTTTTTTGAATATTGCTTTATAGTGAATATGCTCCGAGAGAAATTGTCTGTTTACCCCACCGTCAAATAAGACCAAAACCGTAATATCAAACAGCTTTTTGTCCATATTATTAACAAGATTAACCAGAACCTTTTCTGCTCCGCCATGTCCCAGCGTTGGTATCATAAACAATATTTTTTTCATTCAAATAACCGTCCGTCACTTCACAAATTTTTTGATGTCATAATCTCCGCCGTCAGCCTCATTAAACCATTTGACAAAATCAAAATACCTTTCATACTCATGTCCGTCATTCCACATTCTTCTTTTTAATAGATTCCCAACCTCCTGCTTGTCGCGATAAGCGGGAATTTGCAATGTGTATGGCAGGTCATATTTTTTTGCTGTAAATATCAGCAATCCGCGAACCTTCAATTCAGACAATCGCACCATGTCACTATAGGACAAGCCGTCTCGCTCGGCGCAAATCACAAATATATTGTCATAGTCAATTCGATTTATCCTGTCAAACCATTTCCTTTCAGCCTCTTCCCGTGAATTGTAATGGGTAAAAAATATTGTTCTGGGGGGGGGGGGGGGGGGGGGGGGGGGGGGGGGGGGGGGGGGGGGGGGGGGGG
>JAJQGF010000299.1 GCA_021200695.1 Lachnospiraceae bacterium | reverse complement strand
TGACAGAACTCTGCTTGAAATGTGGACAGGAATTATATTTTTGGGAATTGTACTCTGGGCGGCCGGGACGTTTTTTTTCGGAGGGCGGGGCTTTTATGCAAGGAGTCTGTGGTTTGGCATCGCTCTTGCAATAACAGGTACGCTTCATATGTTCAGAACGCTTGACAGAGGGCTTGAGCTTGATGAAAAAAAGGCGCAGAAGGCAATATTTAACGGATATCTGATAAGATATGTATTTATAGTAATAATTTTTGGTATCATAATGATTACCGGTGTTATGAATCCGCTTGTTGTGTTCATGGCTTATATGACTTTGAAGGCAACGGCATTACTGCAGCCGTTTACCCATAAATTTTACAACCGGATTTTCCATGAGGAGGAACCGGTGCCGATGCCTGAGCCTGAGCTCGGTATCAATGGCTCTGAATAGCTGCAACAGCTATATACGTAATAAAGAAACTTAATAAGGAGGTGAAACTATGGAACATGGAATTTTGTTATCCGGTGCCGATGACATTGACTTTATGATACACGGAATATTTAAGTATTCCTTTTTTGGTCATGAGGTATGGATAACAACAACGCATGTGTGTCTGCTGATTATTATGCTGCTGCTTGTGGGCTTTGCTATTGCCGCCAATCGTGTGATGGCCGGCGCCTCTGAGGAGCCGGGAGGCTTTCAGAATGTGGTAGAGCTGATTGTGGAAAAGCTTGACGGCATGGTGGATGGAACTATGGGGAGAGGCGCTCCGAAATTTTATAATTATATCGGCACTGTTTTCATTTTCATTCTAATCAGCAATATATCCGGTCTGTTTGGACTGAGACCGCCGACCGCCGACTATGGCGTGACGTTTCCGCTTGGTGTGCTGACCTTTTTGCTCATACACTTTAATCAGTTCAAATTTCAGAAGCCTAAGGATATATGGGCAGATATGTGCTCGCCGCTTCCGCCCTGGCTTCCGGTATGGCTCCCGATTAATATAATCAGCGAGATAGCGGTACCTATATCATTATCCCTGCGTCTGTTTGCGAATGTGCTTTCGGGTACTGTAATGATGGCGTTGGTTTACGGATTGTTGGGATGGATAGCAACGGCATGGCCGGCAGCATTGCATGTATATTTTGATTTGTTCTCAGGCGCAATTCAGACATATGTATTCTGTATGCTTACCATGACCTACATTTCAAATGCCCGCGGCGATGCGTGATAAGGCATTTTGCTGCACTCTTAAATTTTAATACTTAAAACAGGAGGAATTTAAAATGGATTTTAACGAGAATTTTATTTTAGGATGTTCTGCTATTGGCGCAGGTCTGGCAGTTATTGCAGGTATCGGACCCGGTGTAGGTCAGGGTATTGCAGCCGGACATGCAGCGGCAGCCGTTGGACGTAACCCCGGCGCTAAATCTTCTATTACTTCCACCATGCTTCTTGGACAGGCAGTTGCAGAGACGACAGGACTTTATGGTCTGCTTATCGCAATGCTGTTATTGTTCGTAAAACCCTTACTGCCATAAGCAGAGGATGAACACTATTTTTGCATAATGGTGGAAAGGAGGCAACAATGATACTTTTAACAGGGGGCGAGTCCATGGCGCGTTTATTTGATTTGGACTGGCAGCTTTTGGCTGATTCCTGTCTGACGATTATTGCAGTCTTTATCCTTTTTATTGCACTCTCATATTTTCTTTTTAATCCGGCAAGAAGGATGCTTGATGCACGTAAAAAGAAAATACATGACGAGCTTGAGGACGCAAAGCAGAACATGGAGTCTGCTCAAGGCCTGAAGGCTCAGTATGAGGAAAAACTGCGTGATATTGACAAGGAGGCGGAGGGTATTTTAAGTGATGCCAGAAAGCGCGCTCTTGTCAATGAGAACCAGATTATTGAGCAGGCTAAGGAAGAAGCATCCCGTATCATCGAAAGAGCAAGAGTTGAGGCTGAGCTTGAAAAGCGTAAGATGACAGATGATATAAAGAAGGAAATAATTTCCGTTGCATCGGTGCTTGCAGGTAAGGTCGTGGCGGCGTCTATTGACACGACAGTTCAGGATAAGCTGATAGATGAGACTCTTAAGGAAATGGGTGACGGTACATGGCTAAGTTAGTTTCAAAGACATACGGAGAGGCTCTGTATAGCGCTGCGGCTGAGAACGGCAGGACTACGGAGATTATGCAGGAGATAGAAGAACTGCAGAAAATTCTTGATGACAATCCTGAATTTGAAGGACTAATGCTTCATCCCGGCATACCGAAGCAGGAAAAGCAGGAGATAATAAACAGCGTATTCGGCGGAAGGGTGAGCGATGAGCTGTCGGGCTTCTTCAGGATAGTCGTTGAAAATGAAAGATATAGGGATTTGACGGCAATTTTTGAATATTATACTGCTAAGGTGAAGGAAGCAGACGGAATAGGCATAGCATATGTAACTACGGCAGAGGAATTGACGGAGACCCGCAGGGCAGAGGTAAAAAAGAGGCTGCTGGAGACGACTTCGTATAATACAATGGAAATGCATTATAGGACAGATACCTCACTGATAGGCGGAATGGTCATCCGCATAGGAGACAGAGTGGTGGATTCCAGCATCAGAACAAAGCTGAATGATTTGACCAGACAATTATTACAAATCCAGTTGGGATGACCTGCTGGAGGAAAGGTGCTGCAGAACAATGAATTTAAAACCGGAAGAAATAAGTTCTGTAATCAAGGAGCAGATAAAGAGCTACTCGTCAAAGCTTGATGTGTCAGATGTGGGCACTGTAATTCAGGTGGCGGACGGTATTGCGCGTGTACATGGTCTTGAGAATGCAATGCAGGGTGAGCTGCTTGAGTTCCCGGGCGAAATCTACGGCATGGTGCTCAACCTTGAGGAGGATAATGTTGGTGTAGTGCTGCTGGGCAGCGCAAGGAACATCAACGAGGGAGATATCGTAAAGACTACCGGGAGGGTTGTAGAGGTACCTGTAGGAGACGCAATGCTGGGACGTGTTGTGAACGCATTGGGTCAGCCTATCGATGGAAAGGGACCTGTGCAGACCACCAGATTCCGTAAGATAGAGCGTGTGGCGAGCGGTGTTATCACCCGAAAGGGTGTGGACACACCTCTTCAGACCGGTATCAAGGCGATTGATTCAATGGTGCCCATCGGACGTGGCCAGAGAGAGCTTATCATTGGCGACCGTCAGACCGGAAAGACTGCCATAGCAATCGATACGATTATTAACCAGAAGGGACAGAACGTAAAATGTATTTATGTGGCAATAGGACAGAAGGCGTCCACGGTTGCCAATATTGTTAAGACGCTTGAGGAGTTTGGCGCTATGGCATATACGACAGTTGTCGTATCAACGGCAAGTGACCTTGCTCCCTTACAGTATATCGCTCCTTACTCCGGATGTGCTATCGGAGAGGAGTGGATGGAGAACGGACAGGATGTATTGGTAGTGTATGATGATTTGAGTAAGCATGCAACTGCATACCGTACACTTTCCCTGCTTCTCCGTCGTCCACCCGGCCGTGAGGCTTATCCGGGAGATGTATTCTATCTTCACTCAAGGCTTCTTGAACGTGCCGCGAGGATGAGCGATGAATATGGCGGAGGCTCTCTGACCGCGCTGCCTATAATTGAGACACAGGCCGGAGATGTATCTGCGTATATTCCTACGAATGTTATTTCAATTACTGATGGACAGATTTATCTTGAGACGGAGATGTTTAATTCAGGCTTCCGTCCTGCTATTAATGCAGGCCTGTCCGTGTCGCGTGTAGGAGGTGCGGCGCAGATAAAGGCTATGAAAAAAATTGCGGCTCCCATCAGGACAGAGCTTGCACAGTATAGAGAGCTGGCTTCGTTTGCACAGTTTGGCTCTGAATTGGATGCCGATACTAAGGAGAAGCTTGCTCAGGGTGAGCGTATCAGGGAGATACTAAAGCAGCCTCAGTATCAGCCTATGCCTGTACAGTATCAGGTAATAATAATATATGTAGTAACACGCAAGCATCTGCTGGATGTGCCTGTTGAGGAGGTAACCCGTTTCGAAAAGGAGTTTTTTGAATTCCTTGACACGAAATATCCGGAGATTCCCGCGGCGATTGACTCAGAAAAGGTTATTTCCGATGAAACTGAGGAGAAGCTTAAGAAAGCGATAGAGGAGTTTAAATCGGCATTTAAGCAGACATTGTGATTTCAGCGCCGTGAGATATTTTTTATGGAGAGGTAATTTATATGGCATCAATGCGTGATATAAAGCGCCGTAAGACAAGCATTCAGGGAACGCAGCAGATTACTAAGGCAATGAAGCTTGTCTCCACGGTTAAGCTGCAGCGTGCAAGAGCGAACGCGGAACGCTCAAAGTCATATTTTGACTGTATGTTCAACACGGTCAACAGTATACTTTCCCGTGTGGGAAGTGTGGAGCACAGGTTTCTTCGTCCCGGTAATTCCTCCAGAAAGGCAGTTATATTAATAACCTCAAACCGCGGCCTGGCAGGCGGCTATAACTCTAATGTTATAAGGCTGGTCACAAGGAACGAGGATTGGAAAAAGGAGGATATAGTCGTATATGCTATAGGAAATAAGGGCAGGGACGCTCTTGTAAGATATGGCTATGAGGTCAGAGAAAGTCTTCCCGAGGTCATTGAAGAGCCTGCATATGCGGATGCGGCAGCTCTGTCAAACAGACTGCTGGAGGCCTTTGCTGCTGATGAGATTGGAGAAATCTATCTTGCATATACATCCTTTAAAAATACTGTGAGCCATGAGCCTAAGCTGTTGAAGCTGCTGCCGATTGAATATGAGCCGGGCAGCAGTAATGAGGCTGAGGCATCTGATGGCGGTGCAATTATGAACTTTGAGCCGGAGGATGTGGAGGCTCTTGATATGATTATACCTAAATATATTACAAGTCTGATATACGGAGCGCTTATGGAGGCTGCCGCCAGTGAAAACGGAGCGCGTATGCAGGCTATGGACAATGCCACAAGCAATGCAGAGGAAATGATAAGCGACCTGTCGCTTATGTATAACAGGGCGCGTCAGGGCTCTATTACGCAGGAGCTTACCGAGATAATAGCCGGTGCGGAGGCATTGGGATAAAATGAGTTAATGTAAAAATATTTCCTTATGTTTTATAAGGAGGAAAGAGGTAGAAATGGCAGGAGAAAACAGAGGCAGGATTACTCAGGTCGTTGGAGCGGTGCTTGATATTCGTTTTGACGAGGGTAAGCTGCCTGAGATTAACGAAGCTATCCGCATCCCTACCAGAGATGGAGGAGAACTAGTCGTTGAAGTATCCCAGCATCTTGGCGATGATACGGTAAGATGCATCGCCATGGGCACTACGGACGGACTTGTCCGCGGAATGGAGGCAATTGCCACGGGTGCTCCCATTTCAGTACCGGTGGGTGAGAATACTCTGGGACGGATTTTTAATGTTCTGGGTCAGCCTATAGATAATAAGCCGGCGCCGGAGGGAGTATCATATGAGCCGATTCACAGACCGGCACCAAGATTTGAAGAGCAGTCTACAGAGACCGAGATGCTTGAAACCGGAATAAAGGTTGTTGACCTTCTTTGTCCCTATCAGAAGGGAGGAAAGATTGGTTTGTTCGGAGGAGCCGGGGTAGGCAAGACGGTGCTTATTCAGGAGCTAATCAGAAACATTGCCACCGAGCACGGCGGATATTCAGTTTTTACAGGTGTAGGAGAGCGCACACGTGAGGGGAACGACCTTTACCATGAGATGACGGAGTCGGGAGTTATCGACAAGACTACCATGGTGTTCGGTCAGATGAACGAGCCGCCCGGCGCCAGAATGAGAGTAGGGCTTACAGGACTTACAATGGCGGAATATTTCCGTGATAAGGGAGGAAAGGATGTACTTCTCTTTATAGATAATATTTTTAGATTTACACAGGCTGGAAGTGAGGTTTCGGCGCTTCTTGGACGTATGCCCTCGGCGGTGGGATATCAGCCCACGCTTCAGACCGAGATGGGAGCGCTTCAGGAGCGCATTACATCCACAAAAAACGGCTCAATAACCTCCGTTCAGGCTGTGTATGTGCCGGCGGATGACCTTACAGACCCGGCGCCTGCCACCACCTTTGCACATTTGGATGCGACCACTGTGCTGTCACGTTCGATTGTTGAGCTGGGAATATATCCTGCGGTAGACCCTCTGGAGTCTACTTCGAGAATCCTTGACCCCAGGATTGTCGGTGAAGAGCATTATGCGGTTGCGAGAGGTGTACAGGAGATACTTCAGAGATATAAGGAGCTTCAGGACATTATCGCCATTCTTGGAATGGACGAGCTCTCTGAGTCGGACAGGCTTGTAGTATCACGTGCCCGTAAGATACAGAGATTCCTTTCACAGCCTTTCTTTGTGGCAGGACAGTTTACTGGTCTGGAAGGCAAATATGTACCTGTCAACGAGACTATACGTGGCTTTAAGGAAATTCTGGAGGGCAAGCATGATGATATACCTGAGAGCTATTTCTTAAATGCTGGAAGTATAGATGATGTTCTTGAAAAAGTAAAATAATGCGGAGGTGATGGAATGGCTGATAATAGTAGCTTTAGACTGCGCATTATTACACCGGACAGGATATTTTATGACGGAGAAGCCGAAATGGTGGAATTTAACACCACAGAGGGAGAGATAGGAGTACTTCCGGGCCATATTCCCCTGACCGTAATTGTCAAGCCTGGTATCCTTCATATTTATGAGACGCAGGGAAAAAGAAATGCAGCGCTTCATGCCGGGTTTGCAGAGATTCTTCCGGAGGAAATAACAATTCTTGCGGAGATTATTGAGTGGCCGGACGAGATTGACGAAGGACGTGCAGAGGCGGCAATGCACCGTGCGGAGGAAAGGCTTCAGCACAAGACTCCTGAGACGGATGTTGCCAGAGCAGAAACGGCGCTTATGCGCGCAATGGCACGTATACAGGTATTAAAATAATAGTAACACACAATACGCAGTGCGCATATGTTATATCAAATAACTATGAGGCACTGCGTATGGATTTTAAAGAGAGAATATTACGTTCTTATCAGGGGGAATTTTCCGCTATGGGAGCAGGAAAATCTCCTCTGCCCTTTTATATGACTTATCCTGATTATCAGGGCAGTACGGGCGATGCGTCTGTTGTCCGTGATTTGGAATATTTACAACAGACGTTTCCCACTGAGGTTAGAAAATACCAGCGGAAGATAGCGGAAATATTAGACCGGATGGACTATGAGGGAAGTATGATATATGACGAGTACCCTGACAAGGCGTCAATGTGGAGG
Organism: Lachnospiraceae bacterium; assembly: GCA_021200695.1. Classification (GTDB taxonomy): domain Bacteria; phylum Bacillota; class Clostridia; order Lachnospirales; family Lachnospiraceae; genus Acetatifactor. The sequence continues at coordinate 3,110 of JAJQGF010000299.1, read as the reverse complement.
CTTGCGGACAGCATTGTAAAGGTGCTTAAAAATGAAGAGAGCCCGGAAGAGCAGACAATGAGTGAGGAAGAGTGGAAAAAGATTGAAGCGATAGTGCAGGTGCTTTTATGTGACGAGATATATAAGCGAAGGCATGGAAGAAGGAAAATAAGCTATATTAAATTTTAGTTGTGTAATTTTATAAAAATACTTACAATGAAATTGCAAGGAACCGTATCATAAAAAAGGAATAAAAGGAATTAATGAAAAAGACGCTGATAAAGCTTTCGGTATTTATAATTATCTTTTTTGCAGCATTGATTATAGCAGGAAAGGTAATGAATAAGGGACATGAAAATATAACAATGGAAATGGCACAGGCTGCTTTTCCGATAGTATATATGGAGAGAAACGGTGAAAGGTATAATTGCCTGCACGGATATAGCAATTCTATGGATACGGCATTCCAGAGAGAGGTTATAACTGTGCTTGGAGAAAATCGTGAAACCGGTGTAGTTATTGATACCTATGGCAGGAGCATTGATAAAATCTCTATGGAGGTAAGAAGCATCGATGGAGAACGCCTTATTGAGAATTCAGATATAACTGACTATGAGCAAACCGGTGATGAGATATCTGCAGACGTAGAGCTTAAGGATTTAATTGACAAGGATACAGAATATATGCTTGTGCTTATATTGAGCGTTGACGGTTCACAAATCAGATATTACAGTCGCGTGGTATGGAGTGACAGTCTTAATGCTGATGAAAAGCTTGCGTTTGTAAAGGATTTTCATGAAAAGCTGTATGACAAGGAGGCCGCAAAAGAGCTTACAAAATATCTGGAGACAAACTCAAAGCTTCAGGATAATAAATCGTTTAGCTATGTAAATATTCACAGCAGCTTTAAGCAGATTACATGGGGAGACCTGCCGGTAAAGGAGGAGGCGGAGCCAAAAATCCGTATAACGGAGATATCCGGACAGACAGCCTCCTTCCTGGTAGACTATATAGTATCAACATCTGAGGAGGATGATAAGCAATATTATAAGGTTCAGGAATATTACCGCATCAGATATACTCAGGACAGAACATATCTGTTGGATTATGAGCGCACAATGACGCAGTTTACTGATGTGGACGAGATGTGTGCAAATGACAAAATCCTGCTTGGGATAACCGATGAGGATGTGCAGCTTCAGGAGAGTGAGGATGGAAACATTGTGGTCTTTGAAGCGGCAGGGAGACTACTTAGCTATAATGTGACAACCAATCAGCTTGCTGTAATATTCAGCTTTTATGATGAAGATAATGCAGATGAGAGAACGCTGTATGACCAGCACACAATTAAAATACTTGATGTTGATGAGGGCGGCAATGTGCAGTTTGCGGTGTATGGATATATGAACAGGGGAAGGCATGAAGGAGAAGTCGGGATTGAGATATATTCATATGACAACACGTTTAACACAATTGAGGAAATAATTTATATTCCATACAATAAATCCTATACTGTGCTGGATGCGGAATTAAACCGGCTTTTATATCTCAGCAGAGAGCAAAAATTATATATATCACTTGAAAACAATATATATTGCGTGGATTTAGCTGAAAGGAGCTACAGCATTCTTGCCAATGTGACGCAGGACGGAACAATTCAGGTCTCTGATAATCACAGAATATTCGTGTCGCTAGTGACGGACGAGAGCACCGATATAAATCACTGCTCCGAGATGAGTATACGTAACCTTAATAATGAGACAGAGGTAATTGTATCTGTGGGCATGGATGAAGCGATACGTCCGCTCGGATTTATGGGTGAGGACGTTATATATGGGGTTGCAAGGAGCGAGGAGATAGTGGAGGAAAGCTCAGGGCGTATTATATTCCCGATGTATAAGGTCTGTATATGCGATTCGGATGGCAAACTGCTCAAGGAATATGAGCAGGAGGGAATATATATTACCGGCTGTGTTGTTGAGGAAAACCAGATTACGCTTACAAGAAGTGAGAAGCAGGGCGACACATCCTATACGGCTGTAGAGGATGACCATATAATGGACAATTCTGAAAGTGAGACAGGCAAAAATGTAATTTATGTTGCGGCTATTGATATATATGAGAGATATGTACAGATTCAGACCAGAAACACAATAGACACAAAGACATTAAAGGTGCTTACACCAAAAGAGGTGGTATTTGAGGGCGGACGCAGTCTGGAAATTGAAAGCGGTGAAGAGCCTGACAGGTATTATGTATATGGCCCCTACGGAATAAGCGGTATATATAATTCCTCCGCCACGGCTGTCAATCTTGCATACGATATTTCAGGAGTGGTGACTGATAATGAGGGTGATACTATATGGCTCAAGGGTACGCGCGCTACCAAAAACCAGATTATGGCCATAAAGGGAGATATTGCCGATGATGATGTAAGCAGTCTTGCCGTATGCCTCGACACTATGCTCAAATACGAGGGTATTATAAGAAATTCTGAGTATTTGTTTGAACAGGGGCAGACAGTAATGGAGATTCTGGAGGATAATCTGACTGATGCAAAGGTTCTCGACCTTACAGGCTGCAGTCTGGATGCAGTGCTGTATTATGTAAATCAGGATATACCGGTGCTGGCGATTTTAAATGATGGCAATGCAGTGCTTCTGACAGGCTTTAATGAGTACAACGTGGTGATAATGAATCCTGATGAGACAACGCCACTGTACAAAAAAGGTATAAATGATACAACGGAATGGCTGGAGGAAAACGGAAACAATTTTATTACTTATGTTAGATAAGAAAAATACCGTATATATGTAAACAGCGGTAATGCCTGCATTACCGCTGAATAACAGACCTTATTTAGTTGGAATTACATTAATTAACATTATTAGTCAGGAAACAGTCTGCCTGCGTATTTCTTTAGGACAAAAAGTAATAGCATGCCAAGTACGCCGCAGGAAATTATCTCGCCGATGGTTACTGTGATGAAGGATAACCATAATGGCTTTATTCCATAGGCATATAATAAAACAAAAGGCACAATTACAGCATTTGATACGATGGGAGGTATCGGCGCAAGCCATTTGTTTTTCCTGAGCTTCAATCATTTTCTTAACCATATAACCACCCAC
>JAJQGF010000127.1 GCA_021200695.1 Lachnospiraceae bacterium | reverse complement strand
CGTAAATAATGTGTATGAGGCTGTCGACGATATTGCACGGGATGCCGCCCAAAAGCAAAGCGAGCTAAGCAGGATAAGCGCCGATGCTCTGACTATTCACAACGATGCAAAGGTGAGCAGGGAGAATGCCAAAACTCAGGAAAAGAGCATTACTCTCGAGCTTCAGGAGAAAATTAAGAAATCAAAGGCGGTTGGTGAGATAACTACTCTTACTGAAAACATTCTTCATATAACTGACGAGACAAGTCTTTTAGCTCTTAACGCAAGCATTGAGGCTGCCAGGGCAGGAGAGGCGGGCAGGAGCTTCGCAGTCGTGGCAGGTGAAATCAGTAATCTTGCGGCTGATTCTGCGGCGGCAGCATCAAAAATACAGCTTGTGAGCGATGAGGTTATCAAGGCTGTAAATGAATTGGCTGAGGAAGCGGAAATAATGGCCGAATTCATGGATAAAACCGCTATGGGCGGATATGATAAGCTTATTGACTTAAGCGTGAATTATCAGTCTGAGACAGAGAAGCTTGAGAAGCTGATGTCTGCTCTTACCTCACGCAGTGAAAAGCTTCGCGAAAATATGGATTCCATCAGGGAGGATGTTTCAACTGTGGCTGCCGCTGTAGAGCAGAGCACAGCAGGCATTGAGACTGTGACGCAGCGTGCTGTTGACCTGACCGGAAGCGTGAGCAGCATTGCTGAGGAGGCTGACAATAATAAGGAGGTTGTAACAAGCCTGAATACGGAGGTTGGAAAGTTTAAGGTATAAAATATGTCATTTATAGTGTATTGTGCTATTGTTGCCGGAATTTTTTTCACGGAATACAATATAAAAAAGCATGTGGAGACATCTTATGATAAAGGGGTTAAAAGAGAATACCTTAAAGGCAGAGTAAGAATCGAAAAGCATCATAATTCCGGCTTTGCGGGAAGCGTCGCACATAAGCGTTCAGGAGTGGTAGCGGCGGCTTCTCTTGCGGTAACGATAATCGGCATAATTTTGTTCCTTGCAAGCATGGGGCGGCATGGCAACGGATTTGTCCGGTTAGGACTGTCCCTTGTGCTTGGCGGTGCGTTCAGCAATACATATGAACGTCTGAAAAAGAGATATGTGGTAGATTATCTGAGCTTTAATACAAAGGTGAAATTTTTTTCAAGGCTTGTTTTTAATGTCTCTGATTTTTGCATTATACTTGGGGCGCTGTTGACTGTACTCGGAATACTGCGTTAAATAAAGCCTGAAAACGGCATGATAAAAAGAAGGAATTAATGGTATATGAATAAATCGGCATATAAGGTTCCGTGTCTGGAAAAGCTTTTAAAAGAAAAGCGATATGAAAATACAGTAAAAATAGAGGTACCCGGTTCAAAAAGCATCACGAACCGGGCACTTCTGCTTGCAACGCTTGCATCGGGCACATCAGGACTCAGCGGCGTGTTGTTTAGCGATGATTCGAGAAATTTTCTCAAGTGCGTACAGGAGCTTGGATTCAAAACCAGGGTGTACGAAGAGGATAAATATATTGAAGTTACGGGGCTTGGAGGAGTACCTCCGCTGGAGGAGGCGTCGCTGTATGTGGGAAGCGCGGGAACCGCGGCCAGATTTCTGACGGCATACCTCGGGGTGACAGATGGAAAATATTATATGGATGCATCTGAGCAGATGAAAAAGCGACCTATGGCGCCGCTTATTGCTTCGCTCAGAGAGCTGGGCTGTGAAATCATATACTGCGGCAGAGAGGGATATTTTCCGTTTATTATCAGGGGACATGGCTTTGGAAGGGATGAGATTACGGTTGATATTAATAACAGCAGCCAGTTTCTTAGCGCACTTTTGATATCCTCCTGTCTGTCTGAGAGGGATTTTACGATAAGGGTTAAAGGTACCCACGGAATGTCATATATAGAGATGACATGTAGAATGATGGAGGAGTTTGGGGTAAACGCGGTATATAATTCGGAGGAAAATACGTTTACCATTGCGGCGGGTCAGCGGTACAATGCGATTGACTATACAATAGAGCCTGATGTGTCGGCGGCATGTTATTTTTATGCCTGCGCCCTGCTGCTCCATATACCGGTGCTTGTAAAAGGTGTGCATTTTAATTCGCTTCAGGGAGATATAGCCTTCCTACGTGTGCTTGAGAGTATGGGCTGTGCTATGGAGGATACGCCGGAGGGGGTGCTTGCAAAGCCTCCTGTTGCGGAGACATACAGCGGCATAACAGTGGATATGTCAGCTTTTTCTGACCAGGCTATTACGCTTGCCGCAATAGCGCCGTTTGCGGACAGTCCGACTACAATAAAGGGAATCGGGCATATAAGATTTCAGGAGTGTGACAGGATAAAGGCGATAGTGACCGAGCTTGGCAGGATGGGTATAAGCTGTACGGAGACCGAAGACAGCATTACTATTTATCCTGGCATGCCGGGTGCGTCGACAGTGAATACCTATGACGACCACAGAATGGCTATGGGTTTTTCTCTGATTGGGCTTAGAGCGGAGGGCATTACGATTGAAAATCCTTCATGCTGCCGCAAGACCTTTGAAAATTATTTTGAGGTGCTTGCTTCAATGACAGACATGATAAAAAAGGATACCTGCGGCGATATTTTACCTTGAGGCTTTAATATAGATGTGATAAAATTACATTAATTCGGTTTTATAAATAATAGTTTTGAAATTTATATTGACAGAGAGGTATGTATATGAGTAAAAAGAAGGTTGTCGTTTCTCTCGGACATGATGCACTCGGATACACCACCACAGAGCAGTGGGATGCGGTAAAGGTTACGGCGAAGGCGCTTGCAGACCTGGTGGAGGAGGATTATCAGCTTATCATCACTCATTCCAATGGCCCGCAGGTAAGCATGATACATAAAGCCATGACAGAGCTGAGGAGAGTTTACATAGACTATACGCCTGCACCGATGTGTGTGTGTTCTGCAATGAGTCAGGGATATGTTGGATATGATATACAGAATTCACTGCGGGCTGAGCTGCTTGCACGCGGCATATCAAAGCCTGTCAGCACGATTTTGACTCAGGTCACGGTTGACCCGTATGATGAGGCATTTTATGAGCCGACTAAGGTGATAGGCAGATATATGTCAAAAGAGGATGCCGAGACAGAGATAAAGAAGGGCAATTACGTTAAAGAGGATTCTGGAAAAGGCTTCAGGAGGGTAGTAGCCGCGCCAAAGCCGATTGATATTGTCGAGCTCGAGGCAATTCGTACTCTTGTAAATGCCGGGCAGGTAGTAATTGCCTGCGGAGGCGGAGGGATTCCCGTTATTGAACAGAAGCATGCCTTAAAGGGAGCGTCCGCGGTGATTGAGAAGGATGCTATTGCGGGAAAGCTTGCCGGAGAGCTTGGAGTGGATGAGCTTATTATTCTTACGGGTGTTGATTGTGTGTACAAAGATTTTGCCACAGAGAAGGCAGCACCGCTCGACAGCATGAATGTGGCGGAGGCAAGAGAGCTTATTTCTCAGGGACAGTTTGGCGAGGGCACTATGCTTCCAAAGATAGAGGCAGCGATTGCGTATCTTGAGAAGGTACCGGAGGGTAAGGTCCGAATTACTTCAATGAAATGTGTCAAGGAGGCTGTGAGAGGCAGGGCAGGTACGGTGATTACTGCCTGACCGGAGGGATATTATTACGAATTTTAAGGGCTGTCATGGGTATATGCGCAGTAAGACGCTTGCGCAGGCGTGTTCTGTTGCACATATACCTGTGGCAGCTTTTTTTAGTTTGCTTATTTGTATATGATTGCAGCGGGTTTATTAAGAAGCGGAAGGTTACCTTTCTTGTATGAAATACCAATTAAGAGGGGTACTTTGTTGGTAAAAAGTATTATTGGATAGAAAATCTTCAGCAGTATAATTATTATATAGAATACAAAAAAATACCACATATATAGAGAGGACATCACTATGTATGAAAGATACGCAGGTCTGGTAAACAAAAACAAAAGGATAATATACGATACAATAGACTATATTTGGGAAAATCCTGAATTGGGCTACAAAGAATGGAAAACCTCAGAATATCTTGCTGAGAAATTTGAAATGCTGGGATACAGTGTGAAAAGAGCAGACGATATTCCGGGCTTTGCTGCAGAACTTGACACAGGCATTCCCGGACCTAAGGTTGCAGTGATGGGTGAATTGGATGCTATCAGATGTGCGACACATCCGGCTGCCAATCCTGAAACTCAGGCGGTTCATGCGTGTGGTCACCATATACAGACCGCTGCCATGTTAGGGATAGCGGCAGCATTTAAGGAGGCCGGCGCAACGGAGGGCTTATGTGGTTCAATAAGGTTTATTGCGGTGCCTGCTGAGGAAACCATTGACCTTGGTTATAGGGAGAGCCTGATATCCAACGGAATAATAAGCTATGTTGCAGGAAAAACAGAGTTTCTCAAAAGAGGATATTTTGATGATGTGGACATGGCAATGATGTTTCACGCGGATTCCGGGGAGAATGGATTATTTCGGTTTATAGACGGTCAAAACGGATGCGTTACAAAGCATTTTGAATATAGAGGGAAAGCTGCACATGCAGGTGCAGCACCTCATAAAGGAATCAATGCATTGTATGCAGCAAGTATTGGCCTGGCAGCATGTAACAGCCTGCGGGAGACCTTTAGAGAGAGGGATTATATAAGATATCATCCTATCATTAATCAGGGAGGTGTTGCGGCAAATGCTATTCCGGATATTGTATCTATGGATACATATGTAAGAGCTGCCTCTTTTGACGCAATGATAGAGGCAAACAGAAAAATTAATCGCGCAATAGCAGCATCAGCAGTGAGTCTTGGAGCAAATGTAAGGATAATGGATAAGCCGGGCAATTTTCCGTTTCTTTCTGATAAAAATCTGTCCGAACGCGCTGCAGCGGTAATAGAGGAATTATTTGGACAGGATAAAATAGAGTATTCCGGTTGGGATACACAAAGCTCAGATGTCGGAGATATATCATCGCTGATGCCGGTAATTCAGCATTATTGTAAGGGCGCATCAGGTGAACAGCATGGAAATAATTATTTTATTAAAGACCGTGATAAAACGGCTATAAATTCCGCTATAGTAATAAGCTGTCTAATATATGACATTTTAAAAGAGAATGGCACATTCGGAAGAAAAGTAATTGCCGAATATACTCCGGTATTTAAAAGCAGGGAGGAATATTTTGAGGCAATTAACAAAATATCATGTGATATGAACCTTGTTGAGTACAGTGGTAATCATGAAGCAAAAATATATTTTTAAGGAGGCAATAATTATGGGATATCCAACAGATTTGTTATCAACCAGAGCGATTGTAAAACCAGGATTATGGGCGGTTATTCCCAAAACCGGATTGGTAAATAATGTTATTCCTGAGATAAAGGGAGCGAAGGTAAGCATCATATGCTCTCCTAAGCTGGGCGCGGGTTTTACACAATACATTGTGGAAGGGGCGTCAGGAGCAATTGGAAAGGAGCTATTTTCCTCCGAAAAGGATGTTGAGAGCTTTATATATGTGATTTCCGGTACAGTAAGTGTTACAATTGGAGATGAAAAGCTGGAACTTTCAGAGGGCGGATATGTGTATACACCCTGTGACGAAAGCCTTTCGTTTGAGATATTGTCTCAAAATGCAAAGCTTATTCTATATAAGCAGATATATATTCCATATAAGGAGTTAAAACCATATGTTATTTACGGAAATATAAATGATATTAAATACAGGCCTTATGATGATATGGAAAATGTCTTCATAAAAGACTTCCTGCCAACAGATGATTTGGCATTTGATATGAATATGCATATATTAAGCTTTAAGCCGGGAGGATGCCATCCGTTTGTGGAGACACATGTTCAGGAGCATGGTATGTATATTCTTCAGGGAGAAGGCATGTATCTGCTGGAGGATTCCTGGATGGGAATTAAAAAAGATGATTTCATCTGGATGGGAGCTTTCTGCCAGCAGGCTGCATACGGTGTCGGAACAGAGGACTTTACATATATTTATTCAAAGGACTGCAACAGAGATGTTTTAATGTGAGGAGGCGGTTATAGATGAACATTAGTTTACTTGAACCAATCGGAGTAAGTAAGGAGATGATATACGAATTATCTGTGCCAATTAAAAAAGCAGGGCATAAATTTACATATTATGACTCGAAAACAACAGATGTGGAGGAATTAAAAAAAAGAACGGAAAACCAGGATATTGTTATGATTGCAAACAATCCATATCCCGCAGATGTAGTTAACAGCGCTGACCGCCTTAAAATGCTGGCGGTAGCCTTCACCGGAATCGACCATGTAGCTGCGGATGCCTGTAGGGAAAAAGGCATTACAGTTTGTAACTGTGCGGGATATTCCAATATCTGTGTATCAGAGCTTTGTATTGGAATGGCAATTGATTTATTAAGATTTGTAAATGAAGGAGACCGTGCTGTCAGGGAAGGAAAAACATCTCAGGGGCTTTGTGGAAGGGAAATCCATGGAAAAAAGGCAGGAATAATAGGCTGTGGACAGATTGGCTTTATGACAGCAATGCTGTTTAAGGCTTTTGGCGCCAAAGTATATGCTTACGCGCGCCATGAAAGAGATGAGGTTAAAAAGGAAGGAATTGAATATGTTCCATTAGATACGCTGCTGTCTGAATGCGATATAGTATCTCTTCATTTGCCTAATAACGCGGAAACAAAAGGTTTAATCAGCAAAGAAAAAATAGCATTGATGAAGAAAACTGCTGTGTTTATAAACTGTGCGAGAGGACCGATTGTTGATAATAATGCTCTGGCAGCCGCGCTGAACGCAGAAGAAATAGCAGCAGCTGCCATAGATGTCTTTGATTGTGAACCGCCTGTTCCCTCAGATTATCCCTTGGTAAATGCTAAAAATACATTATTGACACCGCATGTTGCCTTTTTATCCGAGGAGGCTATGATTAGGCGCGCAAAAATAGAATTCGATAATGTATATGCATTCCTCAGGGGACAGCCTGAGAATGTTTGTATGTTATAATTTTAATGCTTACTTTTGGAAAAGCGAGCCCCAACCCTTTACTACGGAGGAATCAATTCCAACCATTCTGAGTGTATCCCATACAACGGTATTGATGGTATCATAGACTGGAATACGATATTTTTCCTCTAATGCCGGAACAGACCACATAGCAGGGAGATTGGTACATACAACACTTACTCCGTCAGCTTCTGCCGTACATACCTGTGCAAACATTTCCATGATTTTATCCTGCGTTACAAGGGCGAAGGAGCGGTTAACGTACTGATTAAGACAGACGGAATTGACGACCCTGATGTCGGCCTTTTTATAGAAATCAATCAGTTTCTCATTTATGTCAGTAAGATACGGGGTGACAAGATGGATTTTTTTCACTCCGTATTTTTCAAAAGCCTTAAGCTGCGATATCATACTGGTTGTTGCAGGAATTCCTGTGTATTCTTCAATATCTTTGCAAAGCTTTAGGTCTGCATCCAAACCTAACCAGCCGCCTGAGGTGCCGTTCCATGCAATGACATCTACGTCAGCGTGTGACAGAAGCCTTGAGGCCTCAAGCATTGGTGCAGTATCAAACTGATTCAGGGCATCCTCCTCAAGGGAAATTTTAGTAACCTCAAATCTTCCATAGTGCATGGTTACCAGCTTCTCCAGACCATGCACCATGCCTGAGCAGATTGGCTCTAGGGTAGTATTGGATGAAGGTGTCAGCATTCCAATTTTTTTCTGTTCGTTTGAAGCAAACATAACTTTGTTCATACGGTCTCCTCACTTTTTTATTGTTTTCGTTTATAAATGTTATAAAAGATATATTAGACATTATATCAATATAAAAATACCGCACATATTAGTTATTTGACTTATAAATTTGTAAGCTTTTTTGTATCAAAATACAAAAATGACTATAGTGATAAAAAAGAAATTGGATATGGGGATATTGTCTGTTATAATAAAGATGTCAAAGGCGACAGGAGCTTCCTGTCGTCTTTTTTAATACTTTATCAGGAGGTGGTCTTACGTTTGATTTAGCTGTTATTGGTGGAACTATTGTGACAGAGAGTAACGAATATAAGGCAGATGTGTATATTAAGGAGGGAAAAATCAGTTTAATAAGCAACGGAGAAATATTAAGTGCAAAAAAGACAATTAATGCAAAAGGCATGCTTCTCTTTCCGGGGCTTATAGATACGCATATGCATATTGGCGAATATTCAGCCGACTATGAAGAAATGGATACGGCAACTCTGGCAGCAGCAGCGGGGGGATTTACATGTCTTATTGACATGCCGGTAAATCAGCAGAGTCCGTCAATTAAGACAAAAGCTCTTTTTGCAGAAAAAAAGGGACGCCTTGAGGAAAATGCATATACGGATTTTTGCATGTGGGGAGCATTGTGTCCGGATAATATAAACGAGTACCGTGGAATGAGAGATGAAGGGGCAGTTGCATTTAAAGCCTTCTTATCAGGCGGAGGCAATGATTTTCCTGCACCCGATATGGCCGAGCTTCGCGATGCCTTGGCCGAGCTTGGCAGATTTGGAGGAATGGCCGGCTTTCATTGTGAGGATAATTCCATTATTCAACATGAATTACAAAAAATGAAAAAATATAACTGCAATTCAAGAAGAGCCTTCCTTGATTCAAGACCACTGATTGCCGAAATGCTTGCCACAAAAAATGTAATTGAATTGGCGAAGGAGGCAGGAGCAAGAGTACATATATGCCATGTTTCACATCCAAAGGTAGCGCAGCTGATTAAGGATGCCAAAGCAGATGGGGTCGACATTTCGGCAGAGACATGTGTTCATTATCTTGTTTTTAATGAAGAAAATCTGATAAACAGCGGCTGCTTATTTAAATGTGCGCCGCCGCTTAGAACAAAAGAGGATAGTGAGAGGCTTTGGGACTATGTTTTGGACGGTACATTTTCTAGTATAGCTTCCGACCATTCACCAGGTATGCCTGATAATCGTGATGATACAATAAAACCAATTTATGAGGTTGGAAATGGGATAAGCGGCGTTCAGACTATGCTGCAGACTTTTTACAATGCAATAATAGCGAGGGGAATATCCCCGACCATTATTGCAAAGCTTATGTCAACCGAGCCGGCAAAGCGGTTTGGAATATACGGCAAAAAGGGTGATATAAAAGTTGGGTTTGACGGGGATATCGTTATTTTTAATCCAGACAGGGAGTGGACAATTACGTCAGACGAGTTATTTTATAAACAAAAAATATCTGCGTATGTGGGAATAAGCGGTGTGGGAAAACCCGTAAAGACTATTCTCAGAGGTGAGGAAATAGTTGGAGATGGTATTGTATATGCCAATAAAGGTGTAGGAAAATTTGTATCAGATAAGGAGGCAGGCTGATATGGCTCAAAAAACGATTTTGATAACCGGTTATGAACCCTTTGGAGGAGACACATTTAATCCATCTTTGGCGCTGGCAGAGAAGCTGGATGGGGAAAACTATAAGGCTTATGAATTTAACTGTGTTAAGATTCCGGTAAACAGGCATTTATGTATTCCCACAATAGAACGTGCGATAGAAAAATATCAGCCGGAGATTGTCATCTGTACCGGATTAGCTTATGGAAGAGCAGGAATTTCAATAGAACGGATAGCAATAAATGTTGCTGATTTCCCATGGCCGGATAATGAAGGATATCTTGCACTTAATGAAGCCATTGATGAAAAGGGACCTGCAGCTTATTGGTCAACCTTACCTATAAGGGCGATTATGAATAATATAAGGGAAGCCGGAGTACCTGCATATATATCCAATTCAGCGGGAACGTATTGCTGTAACCTGCTTATGTACGGAGTCCTGAATTATATTTCCGGACATAATTTGAACATTAAGGCAGGTATGATGCATGTTCCGTATACGCCGGAGATGGCAATAGAGAAGGATTTTACCATGCCTACAATGTCTCTTGAAAATATGGTAAAGGCGGTTCGTACAGCAGCAATTGCCGCTATAGAAACAGACAAGGACGATAAGGTTATTTGTGGGTTCGCGCAATAGAAGGAATGTGAAAATATGAGACTTAGTCCCAAACTTGCCCAGAAAATTATAGATGAGATAAAAGTAATAGAGCCCTATGTTATAAATATTATGGATTCAGAAGGTGTAATTATTGCTTCCTCCGACCCTGATAGAATAGGAGAAATGCATTATGGGGCAAAAAAAGTATTGGAAACTGATGATTATTATATTATGGGAGAAGAGGAGGCAAAAAAATATTTAAGGGTTGTGCCCGGAATTTCCCTGCCCATTCATTTTAGAGATACCATTGTGGGAGTAATCGGCATTGGCGATGGAACGGAATCTGCCGTGAAATTTGGGCTTCTGCTAAGAAAGACAGTGGAGATTCTGATAGAGCAGGAGTTTATAAAAGAGGAGGATAAAATCAGAGAGCATGAATACGATAACTTTATGAATCGTCTCCTGTCTGAAAAATTTGAGGGAAATGAAGAG
>JAJQGF010000237.1 GCA_021200695.1 Lachnospiraceae bacterium | reverse complement strand
CGTTAGTAGCATCCCATTTCATAAGCTGCATAAGTCTATATCCCGCCAACGGTATAAGGTCAAAAACACCCAGCCTTCCTTTGTTCAGACTGTCTAACTGCTTCTGTGCTTCACCAAGCTTTTTCCTGAGTTTTTTTCCCTGCCTTACCTTTTTTTTGTCCCTTAAATTGCCTGTCTTTTTCATTGCCTCCACCAGAAGCTTCATCTCTATCTGAGTATTTTTGATAGTCTCAGCCTGAGTTTCCCTGCAGCAGACTAACAGCGCACCTATAATACTGTCATCCGCTGACATAAACAGATATGTAAAAAATAAAAAAGAAAATGTTGCAATTGCCATACAAATAACCATTAAATTACTCCTCCCAATCAGACATCTATTTTGCTGCTCCTGACTGCAAGAACATATGAAAGTCCAAAAATAATGAGCGCTATCGTTGCCGCAACGTGACCGACCATTGTGTTAAAAAGACTATCTGTAAGACCGGAGCCCATCGATGACATTGCAATTACAATTATTATTGGCATAATCAACATGGTCGTGGTCTCTGACTTTGCAGATGTAATCGTGGTCTCTATCTCCTGTTCTATCTCAATTTTGTCTCCGATAATGCCGTTGGTCTGTGAAAGTATGTCGCCAAATCTGTCGCTCTTGCCTTCAATAACATTGTATATTGTCGCAAAGCTCCTTATATCCTCAAGTTCACTTCTGTTTGCCAGGTCCTCAAAAAGTATTTTGAGCTCTATACCGCCCTTTTCATATTGCATAATAATGTTTTCTACTTCCCGCACAATATCTGCCTTTGAATTATAAGAAAGCTGTAAATCCTTAAGTGCAGACTTAACCGCCCATATTTCAACATTTCCAGCTCTTACCGCTACATTCATAGACTCAAGAAAATCCTTAAATTGAAGTCTTAATGCCTTCTGTCTCTTGGTGACTGTAGACTCCGCATACATTTTTTCTACATAAATACCTGCACAAAAGCCTATCACTACAGAAATAGGAATAAGATGATAGAACAGATATGCTATTACTGAGACTAAAAGACTAAATACAATATACATGCCCACATGCTCTGACCTTCTCATATTGCATTTATAATAAACTGGCATATTATTATTCATTTTATCCTCCTATTGATTTGCTTCCTCAAGATAATCATATATACCACTGTTTATAAACTTATCAGGATGCGCCATCTTATTCGCAGTCCGTTTCAGCCCACCGGACACCCTGCGAATCGAAGTATTTTCATCCTCCTCAAAAACATAAAGGGGATTCATTATAATTTTCCCGTTTTCAAGACCTACAATTTCTGTAATTTCCATTGTTTTTCTTGAACTGTCCCTCAATCGCGACAAGTGCACAATTATATCCACAGCCGACGCTATCTGCTGCCTTATGGCTTCTAACGGAAGAGCCTCCGCACCACTCAAAACCATGGTCTCAAGACGGCTTAGCATATCATTTGCAGAATTGGCATGTCCTGTAGAAAGGCTTCCGTCATGTCCTGTATTCATGGCCTGAAGCATATCAAGCGCCTCAGCACCCCTGACCTCTCCTACTACGATTCTGTCAGGCCTCATTCTCAACGCGGACTTAATAAGCTCCTTCATTGAAATGCCCCCTGTTCCTGCTGAATTAGCATTTCTCGTCTCAAGTCTTACAAGATTTGGAACATTTCGTATCTGAAGCTCTGCTGAATCCTCAATCGTAATAACTCTTTCCGTTGATGGTATGTAATTTGACAATGCATTTAAAAAGGTTGTCTTACCCGAACCGGTTCCTCCGCTTATAAAAATGTTGTATCTCGCTTTCACAAGGTTCTGCAGGAACAGTGCAGCTTCAGGGGTAATTGAGCCGAAAGCAATCAGCTTTTGAATCGTCATGCCCTCCTCAGGAAATCTTCTTATTGTAACAATAGGTCCATTAAGCGCAATAGGGTCCAGCACAACATTTACACGAGAACCATCAGCAAGTCTGGTATCAACTATTGGATTACTCTCATTTACTGAGCGTCCCATATCCTGGACAAATTTTGTTATGATATTTCTAAGTCTCTCCTGACTTTCAAACTTATCAGGAAGTCTGGTAAGCTTTCCTGCACGCTCGACAAAAATGCAGTCATACCCATTTATCATTACCTCGGTAATGGATTTATCCGCAATTATTTTACCGAGAATGCCAAGTCCCCTGATGGATTCAAATACGGTATCAGCAAGGCTTTTTCTACTTCTAAAAGAGAGTGAAGAATAATACCCCGCCAATTCCGTATCCTCAGTCGCACATTGCCTGATGCGCTGCTCAAGGGTTTTTTCAATTTTTTCCTTCAACTGCTCGTCAGAAAGCTCCGAATATCCTGGGTCTCTGCTGATGACTCCTCTGATATTTGCTGTTTCTTCAGTAAAAAAATCTCTCATATAAGCTCTTCCTATATAGACACAATCTTATTTAATGTATGTTTTTAGTTGACAAGTTGTGATACAAAGCTACATTCCGCCGCATTCGCCAGCATTGCAATAAATTGTGCCGGTTCCGGATTCTGCACGGCATCTATCTTTCCTATTACAGGTATATTTGTATTTGTCAGCATACTGCCTCTTCCGATATCAAAATTAATTACTCTACACATTTTATGAGCGTATTCATTCATAATATGGCTCTGTTCTAAAAAGCACTTAAGCTTCCGCAATGAAATAGCATCCTCTTTTTCCACTATTACAACCTTATCCATATTTTCAAAGAGTGCGACCATTTTTTTGTCAAGTGATATTCCTGTATCTACTATTATTACATCAAAAAGCCCTGTCTTCCCAATCTGTTCAAGCAGTTCAGCTATTTCCTCCTCATGCATTTCATAGATATCATTGGGGCTTTCAAAATGGTTCAGATAAAAAAGCTTATCATCCTTGTTCTGCAATAAAGACTGAAGCTTCATAGTAAAATTAATTTTTTCCCCAAGACATGCCACAACCTCTGACAGCCCTCTTTCATTGCCCTGAGGCAGATAACAATCCTCCGATGCAATATCTTCAAGACTCATATAAAACACCCTATAGCCCATTTTTGCAAGACGGGCAGCCGATGCAAGTGCAACTGTGGTTTTTCCCGCACCGCCAATAGGTGAATAAAAAGCGATTGTCCTGACACCATTTCCTCCCAGAACTCCATCCGCTTCGCCACATATCTCAGAATAAAGCTCCAATATCTGCTGATATATTCTGCTGATTCGCTGATATTTTCTGACTTTTTTATATGTATGTAAGCTTTCGGGTATATCTGATGTCTCATCAAGCAGCATAACAGCCAACGTATTTTCTTCCGTCCTAATCTGTCCGTCATATACTGAAGAATCAAAAAGAAGTACATCAAAATGTTTTGATGTAAGCGCATGCTCCAAAGCTGCCCTTTCCGTATATACTGAAAGCTGCAGTTCCCCATATCCCTCCAATACACTTATAAGTCTTTGAATATAGTCAATATTGCTATCCGCAACAGCCATTTTAATAATCATATCTGCCTCATTTCTGCTTAGCTTTATGCACCCTTACGCTTAAATACAGTTTATACTTATTTAATACTTTTTTAACCCATATTTTAAACATAAGTATAAAACATATTTTTACAGTTTTCAACTATATTTTTCTTTATATAAAAATTTTCACTTATTCCGCCATACTGTTTAAATCTTCAGTAACAAGCTTAGCTAAACGTATATGTATAATGATGACACCCTGAAAAACACCAATGCCTGATGCGATTTTATCAAGTTTAACACCACTGCTTTTTTACGCAGCAAAAACATGTCTGAATTGTACATATACATTTGACAGAGCGCTGCTTTCTAAAATGAAATGCCAAAGGATTGAATAAATATTTCTCTCAATTTTTAGAGTTATATAGTTTAAACTTATATTCTAACATTTACATATTGTGGTATGTGCATTTTTTTTGCCTATAATGAAAGAGGTGATTATGGTTCAGATTTATTATTGTTAAAGGAGACAAATTTGAGCAATCGTATACGCGAATTAAGAATTGAGAAAAAAATCACACAGCTTCAGTTAAGTATAGAATTGAATGTCACTCAGGAAACCATCAGCGCATATGAACATAACCGGCATATGCCAAGCGTGACGGCTCTTATTAAAATGTCTGAAATTTTTAATGCCAGCATGGATTACATTATGGGACTTTCGAATGTAAGACATATATTAGTCGAACCGGACAACACCGCCAATGATGCCGAGCAAAAGGCTAAGCTGTTATATTGTTATCAACGTCTGGGAACTAAAAATAAAGCGCGGCTTATAGCATATGCCGAGGGACTTGCCGATTCCGTAAAAGAATAAAATTTCAAATGTCCGCCAATTAAAAGACCCTGTAGAAGGATTTTTCCTCCCACAGGGTCTTTTAATAATTTATAATGATTTTAAAATAGTCAAAGATGTTTTATCTGAAATACTCTACACCTGATTCAAATATCTTCATATCCTGCTCTCCGTAGATGTTCATTGCAACCGCTCTGTCGCGTCTCTCCGAGTGTGCCATCTTGCCGAAGCATCTGCCGTCGGGTGATGTAATGCCCTCGATTGCGCAATAAGAACCGTTTACATTATACTCCTCATCCATCGACACATTTCCGTCAAAATCCGAATACTGAGTTGCCACCTGCCCGTTTGCAAACAGCTTATCCAGCCATTCACCGGAGGCTACAAAGCGTCCCTCTCCGTGTGAGGCAGGATTACAGTATACGGCACCGTTCTCAGCCTTCTGCAGCCACGGGGATTTATTTGATACCACTCTGGTATATACCATCTTCGACACATGCCTGTTTATTGTGTTATATGTGAGTGTGGGCGAATCCTCCTTCTGTCCGACCACCTCGCCGTATGGCACAAGACCAAGCTTAATTAACGCCTGGAAGCCGTTGCATATACCGAGCGCAAGTCCATCCCTCTCATGCAGCAGCTTATTTACAGCCTCCTTCAGCTTTTCATTCTGAAATGCAGTTGCAAAAAACTTCGCACTTCCGTCAGGCTCATCACCCGCCGAAAAGCCTCCGGGAAACATAATAATCTGCGCCTGAGCAATCGCCCTTTCAAACTCGTCCACCGATTCCCTTATATTATCGGCACTTAGATTTTTAAATACCCTTGTTACCACATCCGCGCCTGCGCGCTCGAACGCCTTTGTGCTGTCATACTCGCAGTTTGTGCCCGGAAATACCGGAATGAACACTGTAGGTCTGGCAACCCTATTCCTGCACACATAAACTGAATCGGCGCTGTAACAGCTGCTTTCTACCGCTTCATTTCCCTTGTATGCCTTAGTTGGAAATACCTTTTCAAGTCTCGATTTCCATGCATCAAGCGCCTCTTCCACTGAAATAATCACATCGCGGTATACAATCTCAGGCTTCTCCGTAACCGTTCCTATTACTGTATAATCAATTAAAGCAGCGTCAAGCTCTCCGAACCTGTCCTCCGGAATTTCCGCTATAATATTGCCAAGGCCATTGGCAAACAGCTCATCTGCCTCAATCTCCTTATCAACCGTTACTCCAAGCTTATTTCCAAATGCCATCTTGGACAGGGCTGCAGCCACACCTTTAGAATCCAGCGCATATGCCGATATAATTGTTTTGTCAAGTGTCAGCTTATGTATTTTATCATAAAGCTCCGCCACCGCCTCATACATAGGAATGTCAAAATCATCCTTTTCAATTTCAAACAGAACGATTCTGCTGCCAGGCGTCTTAAGCTCAGGAGTTACTATATCACCATACTTTGCGATGTCCACCGCAAATGACACTAGTGTAGGAGGAACATCAATATCATTAAAGGTTCCCGACATACTATCCTTTCCGCCGATTGACGGAAGCCCGAAGCCTATCTGCGCGTCATAAGCGCCCAGAAGAGCCGAAAAAGGCTGACTCCAGCGAGATGGCTCTCCTGTCATTCTGCGGAAATATTCCTGGAAGGTGAAGCGTATGCCTGAGGCATCTCCTCCTCCTGCCACAATCTTTGCCATCGACTCGACAACCGCGTAAACCGCGCCATGATAAGGACTCCAGCTTGACAGATAAGGGTCAAAGCCATAGCTCATCATTGTAACAGTGTCCGTCTTTCCCTTTAAAACGGGAAGCTTTGCGACCATGCTCTGAGTCTCGGTCAGCTGATACCTTCCTCCGTATGGCATAAGAACACTTCCAGCACCTATAGAGGAATCAAACATCTCCACAAGCCCTTTCTGCGAGCATACATTAAGGTCATTAAGAAGAGTAAGCCATGCTCCCCTTATATCACTGTTTTCAAGCCTTTCCGAAACCTCTGGAATAGAATACTTTCTAAGATAATTGTCCTCCTGCGAGGGAATATCGACCTTAACCTTCGTTTCCTGATGAGCTCCGTTTGTGTCGAGAAATGCCCTCTTCAGGCTTACAATCGTTTTTCCCCTCCACTTAAGCACAAGCCTCGGCTCCTCAGTAACAACAGCAACCTCAACCGCCTCCAGATTCTCCTCAGCCGCATAGCTCAAAAATGTATCAACGTCCTCAGGTGCAACAACCACAGCCATACGCTCCTGAGACTCGGAGATTGCAAGCTCTGTTCCGTCAAGACCAGCATACTTTTTGGGAACCCTGTCCAAATCCACCGTAAGGCCATCCGCCAATTCTCCGATTGCAACCGACACGCCGCCCGCACCGAAATCGTTGCATTTCTTAATAAGACGGCTTACCTCTTCACGGCGGAAAAGCCTCTGTATTTTTCTCTCGGTAGGCGCATTGCCCTTCTGTACCTCTGCACCGCAGGTTTCGATTGACTGCTCTGTATGTACCTTAGATGAGCCTGTTGCGCCACCGCAGCCGTCGCGCCCTGTCCTTCCTCCAAGAAGAATGATAATGTCTCCGGGAGCCGAGCTCTCACGAATAACATTTTTTCTCGGCGCCGCACCCATTACTGCACCGATTTCCATCCTCTTTGCAACATAGTTAGGATGATATATCTCCTTAACAAAGCCGGTAGCAAGACCTATCTGATTGCCGTATGACGAATAACCGCCTGCCGCCGAGCGTACTATTTTCTTCTGTGACAGCTTGCCCTTTAATGTCTCCGAAACGGGAACAGTTGGGTCAGCCGCACCTGTCACACGCATTGCCTGATATACATAGCCGCGTCCTGACAGCGGGTCTCTTATAGCGCCTCCAAGACATGTGGCAGCGCCTCCGAAGGGCTCAATCTCAGTCGGGTGATTGTGTGTCTCATTTTTAAAGAATACAAGCCACTCCTCCTTCTCTATATGGTCGCCGTAATCCATTTCCACCGGAACCACCACGGAGCATGCGTTTATCTCGTCCGACTCCTCCATGTCATCAAGCTTTCCATCCTTCTTCAGCTTTTTCATGGCTATCAGCGCCAAATCCATCAGACAGACAAACTTATCCTCTCTTCCCTTAAAGAGCTCAGCTCTTGTGTCAAGATAGCTCTGGTAGGTTGTCTCAATGGGTGAACGGTAATATCCGTCTCCGAATTCAACCTCTGTAAGCTCGGTTGAAAAGGTAGTATGCCTGCAATGGTCGGACCAATATGTATCAAGCACCCTGATTTCAGTCATTGAGGGGTCACGCTTCTCATCCTCACAAAAATACTTCTGTATGTGGAGAAAATCCCTGAAGGTCATCGCAAGCCCCAGCGAGGTATAAAGTCCCCTGAGCTCATTCTCCTTCATATCCTTGAAGCCGTCAAATACAGCGACATCTGCCGGCTCGTCAAATTCTGTTATAAGTGTATCCGGCTTCTGCATGCCGGTTTCCCTTGAATCCACCGGATTAATACAGTAAGCCTTAATCCTTGCAAACTCCTCGTCCGAAATATTTCCCGCGATAAGATATGTCACAGCAGTCCTTATTACAGGCTCCTGGTTTTCATCAAGCAGCTTTACGCACTGCTCTGCTGAATCCGCCCTCTGGTCAAACTGTCCCGGCAGATACTCAACGGAGAACACTCTTCCTCCCTCGGGAATATCTATATTCTCCTCATACAGCTCGTCAACCGGCGGCTCTGAAAATACAGTTCTGCATGCCCTTTTAAACACCTCGTCGGATACCTTCTCTACATCATAGCGTATAAATATCCTCAGTTCCTCCGCATCGATGCCCAGATAATTTTTGAGCTCGTCGTGCAGTTCATTTGCCTTAACGGCAAACGGCTTCTTCTTTTCTACGTAGATTCGTCTTACCTTGCCCATTTTGTCCTCCGAAAATAGCTTTAGCATAAAAACTTCACTCATTATGATACACCGAAGATAATTTTATAACAATAGCATAAAACAAATAATTTTCAAAAATAAGTAAGCGTGAAATCACTCATGCAGACGGTGTATAAGTCTGTACGCGGTGTCCTTCTGGCAGACAAGACTGCCAGAATGTGCAAAAAATACGATACCGTCCGTGGGCGCTGTAATTGTCTCGCGGACAGAGCCGTCATAGGGGTCAATTATTTTTGCCAGCTCCATCCCATACCTCACATCATCTCCGGCATGCACAAGCCCCCTGAATATTCCTGCCTTTTCCGCACTCACATTGCTTAAATCACTCTCATACAGCACATGGCTTATAAATCCCGAATGGCTGTCATAACGTATAATCCCCATTCTCTTCAGAAACCTCAGCACTGCGGCCACTGCCTGCCTTGCGCTGTCCTCATCAATTCTGTAATTCTGATTAGTATACACTGAAAAAGCCGCCGTCATTTCGTCCTGCCAATTATAATTAAGGGTTTTGGTGTCTATGGGTGTTGGCTTTCTGACCACGACATAGGGCAGTCCGAAGAGATTTGCGAGCGATGTGTTCTGGTATCCTGTCTCCATCATTCTCACATGCGGCACAAACTCTCCCTGAATATAAAAAGAGGTAAACTGTATTCCATATGCGTATTCCTTAATTTCTGCAAGCAATGAGTCAGCCAGCCTCGCTGCCGGTTCACCATAATTACTTCCGGGGACATTTCTGTTGATATCAGTCTCCTTAACCCCGAAAAACCGTTCATTTATATTTACTGAATATGCATTCACTACAGGTATTACAAGCACCTGTCTGCCCGCGCTTATGCAGCCATTGCCTTCAATCTCTTTTAATGCCCTGACAAGCTGCGAGCATATATACAGCTGCTGTATCTCATCTCCTCTTATCGGGCCTACTATGCAGGCTGATTTTTCGCCCTTTCCGAACTGATAACCCCTGACTGTCATATCCTCCCGATAAGTGGAGTGCAGGGTATAAATATCCTTTACAAACATAAAGCTTCTCTTTTCTTTTATAATTTTACAATGTCAGGTAAGTATACGCGCAAGCAAATCGCCCTCATACACTACCGGATAAATTCTGAGTGTGAACAAAAGACCGCTTTTCCCCGCGAATATATCCCTCAGCGTCTCGCCGCTGTAGGGGTCCACAATCCTTCCTATCAGCTCGCCCTTCTTTAAATAATGATTGTGCTGCGCCATTGACAGAAACAAACCGCAGACATCACTCCTTATAAACTCGACTTCACCATCGCCGGAGGTTGCCGGAGTCTGAACGGCTGCCGTCGGTCCCTTCCACAGCCCCATTTCATGCATTACGTTGAAGATTCCCTCCACCACCTGATTTCCATATTCGGTATTTATGCTGTGACCCTGCCCCAGCTCTATAACCATAGTCGGCACTCCCATAGTGTTAAGCGAATGGGCCAATGTAGCCTCATGTACCGTGGCCGTCGCATTCATCCAAATCATGTCCACATTGGTAAGCTTTGCAAACGGCATAAGCCTTTCCGCAAATTCCTCACTCAGTCTGACCTGTGGAATTTCCCTGACAAATATATCGCTCGCATGCAGGTCAAAGCATATGTCGCTTCCTATTATATCATCTATTATTGCGGCAATTATACGCTCGTTTATATCTCCGTTTGCATCGCCCGGAAACATTCTGTTCAAGTCCATATTTATTCCCGGAACACTTCTGTGCGCCATATCTATCCCAAGAGGGTTAAGCGCAGGAAAAATATCGACTATCCCCTCAAGGTATTCGGGATGCTCATTTATCCTCCTTGACACTTCATAGCAGATATACTGTCCCTCCAGCTCATCTCCGTGTGTGCCTGACACAAGCGTTATCCTTCCGGGATTTCTGATATCCTTATTTGTTACTATGCGGTTCTTGCGGATTGCAATATGCTCGCCTACCGGCAGCTCCATTTTTATGACTGTTTCTATCATACTCTTTTCGCCTATTCTCTTTTTACTAAAAGATGCCCCAAAGAAATATATTCCCTGAAGCATCCTTTTTATGTCCCGGCACAGAATTTCCGTGCATATATACTATTTTCACCCGACGTCCAGACTGCTTAAGATATACATTATCTCTCTGTCCACAGCCTCGGCGGTAATTCCGAACGTCTGAGAGGACACCTTAAGTCCCTCCAGCACAAACATAATGTTGCGCGCAGCTCCCCGACAGTCCTCGCAGTAAAACTCTCCGTTCTCCACACCGGTCTCCAGAAGCTTCTCTATAATCTTTACTGCTGAGTCAAACTGTTTTTTGAGTACATTATCCTTTTTAGGCAGAACATTAGCAAAATAAAATTCATATGTAGCCTGAGTCAGGT
>JAJQGF010000053.1 GCA_021200695.1 Lachnospiraceae bacterium | reverse complement strand
ATGCAGCGTACTGGTGCTTGCGGTAGGACACAGTGCAAGAGATACATTTTATATGCTGGACAGCCGCGGAGTGCCTATGGAGGCAAAGTCCTTTGCAGTGGGCTTCAGGGTTCAGCATCCGCAGAGCATGATTAATCTGTGCCAATACGGTGTTGAGGATGCCGGTAATTTGGGGGCGGCACCCTATAAGGTTACGGCCGCCTCCTCCTCGGGCCGGGGAGTTTATTCATTCTGCATGTGCCCCGGAGGGTATGTTGTAAATTCCTCCTCAGAGGAGGGAAAGGTTGCGGTAAACGGAATGAGCTACAGCGGACGCAGCGGTATAAATGCAAACAGTGCCGTTATAGTTTCCGTAGGACCGGAGGATTTTCCTGATAATGGACCCCTGTCAGGAATTGAGTTTCAGCGCGGCCTTGAGGAAAGGGCATTCAGGGCAGGCAAAGGGCTGATACCCTTACAGCGGTATGGGGATTTTGTTAAATCGGTAAGAGGGGAAACATGGCAGGAATCAGATGACGGTGAGATTGTACCGCAATGCAGGGGGAAATATATATGGACGGATTTGAATGGCATACTTCCCGATGAATGCAGCGAGGCATTTATAGAAGGCATGGAGTCGTTTGCGCGTCAGATAAAGGGCTTTAACAGACCTGATACAGTGCTTGCCGGAGTGGAGAGCAGAACCTCCTCTCCGGTAAGGCTTCCAAGAGACGAAGAGCTTCAGTCAGATATAAGAGGAATATATCCCTGCGGAGAGGGCGCCGGCTATGCCGGAGGGATAACCTCTGCGGCAATGGACGGGATGCGTGTCGCCGAAAGAATAGCTATGGAATATGCATCATTTTGTGAGCGGTAAAATCACATATTGACGTACAATATAAAATAAACTAGAATAGAAAATATTGAAATTTATCGGTCAAAAGGCATACCGAAGGATAAGCTGCGCATGCAGCGCAGGGATTGGAGATAGCTTGAATAATCAGCTGCGAGAGGCAATAAAGGATAAAAAAAGAATAGTTGTAAAAATAGGCTCATCATCACTTCAGCATTCTGAGACAGGAGACATGGATTACATAAGGCTTGAAAAGCTTGTAAGGGAGTTATGTGATATCAGAAATCAGGGCAAGGAGGTTGTGCTTGTCACCTCTGGTGCGATTTCCGCCGGCAAAAAGGCTGTAAACATGAAGGAAATTAAATGCAGCACGCAGGCTGAGACTATGGCTGTCAAGCAGGCATGCTCTGCAATCGGACAGGCCAGGCTTATGATGACCTATCAAAAGCTCTTTGCAGAATATAATCAGGTAGCTGCGCAGATTCTTATGACTAAGAACACCATTGTTAATAATCTGAACAGATACAATGCCCACAATACATTTTCTGAGCTTCTGCATATGGGAGTAATACCGGTTGTGAATGAGAATGATACTGTTGCAACATATGAGATTGAGATTGGTGATAATGATACGCTTTCCGCTATAGTTGCAGCGCTGGTGGAGGCTGACCTGCTGATTCTGTTGTCGGATATAGACGGACTTTTTACTGATGACCCAAGAAAAAACCCTGATGCAAGCTTCATAAGCCGGGTAGATTGCCTTACGGACGAGCTTATGATGATGGGAAAGGCAAGCACGGGCAGCGATGTTGGAACAGGAGGCATGAACACCAAGCTGCTTGCCGCAAAGATTGCCACAAGCTCAAATGTGGACATGGTTATTGCCAACAGCAGGGATATAGGGGTACTGCACAGGATTCTTGCCGGAGAAAATGAGGGTACGCTTTTTGTCGCCCACAGGGACGAAATGTTTGACCTTCCGGAGTTTGTAGACAATATGCATAAATTCCAATAGAGAGGTATTTGACCATATGAATATGGAGGAAAGGGTAAAAAGAATAAATGAGCTTTATCATAAATCCCAGAGAGAGCCTCTTACTCCCGGGGAGAAGGAGGAGCAGGCGCTTCTCAGAAGGGAATATGCAGCAAGCATTCGCGGGAATCTTCAGGCGCAGCTTGACAGCATAAGGATTAAGCGGCCCGACGGTGCTGTTGAGAAGCTGAAAAAGAAAAATAACGCTACAGAAAGTATAGCCGAGGCTAAGAGAAATATAAGGAATGAAGTGTTAAAGAGGCGCTCTGAGCTGTCCATAGAGGAGAGAAGCAGAGCCTCGCTGGTTATTACTGACAGAATAATAGGCCATCAGTGGTTTTACGGCGCTGAAATTATATTGGCATTTGTGGGATATGGTTCTGAGATAGATACCTCGGGAATTATAAACGAGGCGCTTAGATGTGGAAAAAAGGTCTATACTCCAAAGGTCAGCGGCAATGATATGAGCTTTTACCGTATATATGATTTTCAAGAGCTTAAAAGGGGCTTCAAGGGTATTCCTGAGCCGTCAGGACTGAGTGAAAGGTATGATTATTACTCTCAGACAGATACAGTTGAAAGGAGTCTTCTTCTTATGCCTGGTGTGGCATTTGATAAGGAAAAGAACCGTATCGGCTATGGAAAGGGGTATTATGACAGGTATCTTCAGGATAAGGAGGAGTTAAGACTGCATTCCATAGCGATAGGCTTCTCCTGTCAGCTTGTGGACACGATACCCCGGGATGAGCATGACATCAGACCATACCAGGTCATCTGTGTATGATGAATTTTTATGCGCGCCAGCGCGGAAGAGAGGATTAATATGACTGATTTAATTGATATGGGTGAGCGCGCCGTCAGGGCAGGCTATACGCTTCAGAAGGCTTCGCCGGATGAAAAAAATAATGTGCTGCTTAATGCGGCAGAGCTTTTATGCTTAAGACAGACGGATATTCTGGCGGCAAATGAGGAGGACATAAAACGGGCGGAGGCCAATGGCATGCATGCCGGAATGATAGACAGACTGATGCTTACGTCTGCACGTATAGATGCCATGTCGGAGGGCTTAAGGCAGATTGCGGCGCTTCCCGACTGTATCGGAGAGACAATGGAAAGCTTTGAGAGGCCCAATGGCCTTTTGATAGAAAAAAGGCGGGTGCCTATTGGGGTAATAGGAATAATATATGAGTCGCGTCCCAATGTGACGGCAGATGCCTTTGGACTTTGCTTTAAGACGGGAAATGCAGTTATACTTAAAGGCGGAAGCGATGCAATATGCTCTAATATAGCTATTGTCAGGGTGTTAAGGGAGGCTGCCTCCGGTATTACAGAGGATGCAGTACAGCTTATTGAAGATACTGACAGAGCAGTCACGGCCGAATTTATGAAGCTGAATAAGTACGTAAGCGTGTTGATTCCCAGAGGCGGAGCGGGACTTATAAGAAGTGTCATTGAAAACAGCACTATTCCTGTTATAGAGACAGGCACGGGCAACTGCCATGTTTATGTTGACAGGGATGCAGACCTTGATATGGCTGTCAGGATTATTTTAAATGCGAAGACGCAAAGAATCGGTGTATGTAATGCCTGTGAATCCCTGGTTATACACAGCGCAGTAAGTGAAAGGCTTCTTCCCAGACTTGCGGATGCATTAAGCATACACAAGGTTGAGCTTAGAGGCGACGAGAGAGTAAAAGAGGTGCTTAAGGATGAGTGTGTGGCCGCAGCGGAGGAGGATTACGGAAGGGAATATCTTGATTACATCCTTTCACTTAAGACTGTTGACAGTGTGGAAGAGGCAATAGAGCATATAAACAAATATAATACGGGACATTCGGATTGTATTGTCACTGAAAATAAAGAAACGGCAGAGAAATTTTTAAATGAGATTGATGCGGCGTGTGTATATGTTAATGCGTCTACGCGGTTTACGGACGGATTTGAATTCGGTTTTGGCGCCGAAATAGGAATAAGCACACAGAAGCTGCATGCACGCGGACCAATGGGATTAAAAGAGCTGACGTCATATAAATATACAATACGCGGCAATGGACAGATAAGAGGGTAAAGGGAGGATTATTATGAAAGAAATAAACGGAAGCATATGGCACAGCATAGGGACACAACGAGTTACTCCGGAGGACTTTATCTGTGTAATAGAGATTTCAAAAGGAAGTAAAAACAAATATGAGCTTGACAAGGAGACGGGATTCTTAATACTTGACAGAATTCTTCACACATCAACTCATTATCCCGCAAATTATGGATTTATTCCGCGCACCTACGGCGATGACGGAGACCCGCTGGATGTTCTTCTGCTTTGTGCGGAGCCTGTTCAGCCGCTTACCCTGGTCAGGGCATATCCTATCGGTGTCATTTCAATGCTTGACAATGGCAAAAATGATGAAAAAATCATTGCCGTTCCCTTTAATGACCCTAATTATAATTGCTTTAAGGATATTTCAGAGCTTCCGCCACATCTTATAGACGAAATGGAGCATTTCTTTATGGTTTATAAGCAGCTTGAAAATAAGACCACAGCGGTCAATGAGAAGGGCGGAAGAAGCGAGGCTGTTGAGGTAATAAGAAAGTGCCTTGACAATTACATTGATACATTTATCAAGAGCTGGTAGAATGGGAATGAAAAACGGCATAATTGACCAGGCAGAGAGGCGTTTATATGAGCAGCATGAGAGGAATTGATACACCGGTCAGAAAACGCAGGAGAAGGGTGTTTAAGGAGGTCGCCAATCTGGCATATCATTCGGTAAATTTAAAGGATGATATGGAGGCTCTTCCATACAAGATTGTAGATTATGAGGAGTCACAGTACCGCGAAAGCGTGTACCGCGACCGCGCTATTATACGTGAGAGGATAAGGCTTGCAATGGGTATGAGTCTGCGTCCTGAGAACAGAGAGCGGCCCGGGCACCTTACACAGGGTCTGGAGGAGAGCAATATAGATGAAAAATATTATGAGCCTCCTCTTATGCAGGTTATTCCATCCGCATGTAATTCATGTCCTGAGAACCGATATGAGATAACCAGCTCATGTATGGGCTGTGTGGCGCATCCGTGTCAGAGCGTATGTCCGAGAGCTGCTATTTCAATGGTGAACGGCAGGTCGGTGATAGACGAGGAGAAATGCATAAAATGCGGGAAGTGCAAGGCTGTGTGCCCGTATGATGCGATATGCCATAAGGAGAGACCATGTAAGGCTGCATGCGGAGTTGGGGCGATTGAATCGGACAAGTTTGGCAGGGCTGTTATCAACAATGAAAAATGTGTATCCTGCGGACAATGTATGGTCAGCTGTCCGTTTGGCGCTATTGCTGATAAATCACAGATTTTCCAGCTGATACGGGCAATGCAGTCAGGAAGAAGGATAATTGCGCAGGTGGCACCCTCCTTTGCGGGACAGTTTGGCCCTAAGGTTACTCCGGATATGTTTAAAACTGCGCTTAAGGAGTTGGGTTTTTCTGACGTATACGAGACGGCGATAGGTGCGGATATGGGCTGTATGGCGGAGGCCGAGCACTATGTAAGAGAGGTGGCCGGAGGAAAGCAGTCCTTTGCGCTGACATCATGCTGTCCCTCGTGGGCGGTTATGGCTAAGAAGCTATTCCCTGAAACTATAGATAAGATAAGCAATGAGCTAACGCCTATGGTGGCGACCGCCCGTATTATCAAGAGGGAGCATCCTGATGCATCGGTTGTGTTTATAGGTCCGTGTGCTTCAAAGAAGCTTGAGGCAAGCAGGCGCACAGTGCGTTCTGATGTGGATTTTGTTATAACCTTTGAGGAGCTTACGGGTATGTTCGAGGCAAAGGGGATATTGCTCGATGAAATTCAGGCGATGGATAAAATGGCTGATGCTACGTCAGTTGGGCGTGGGTACGGCATCGCAGGAGGAGTTGCGTCAGCTATCGAGGAGTGTATAAACAAATATTACCCCGGTACAGAGGTACATATTGAGCATGCAGAAAGTCTTGCAGAGTGCCGCAAGGTGCTGCTTCTTGCAAAAGCCGGAAGGATGAACGGATGTCTTATAGAGGGTATGGCATGTCCGGGAGGCTGCATAGCAGGCGCGGGTACAAATATAGCTATTGAACAGGCCGCAAAGGAGCTTGCAAAATTTAAGGCCTCAGCTGATATGAAAATACCGGAGAAATAAAATTACAGTAAGCTATACGGAGATTAACAGAAATTGGCAATAGATAAATTTTTTGAACAGACGACGCAGCAATTTGTCAGGGATAATATCCTGTCGGACGATTTCCTTGATTTTATGAGGGAGAACAGGCTGCCCTTTGATACACTGATGGCATATTACCGCTGTGCAATCATGGAAATTGAGACAAAGTTCAGAGTCTTAAATGAGCAGTTCGGCTTAAGATATGACAGAAATCCTATAGAGAGCATCAAAACGCGCATAAAAAGCATGGACAGCATCATAAAGAAGATGAGAAACAAAAAGATTCCAATGAATATGCAGGCAATAGAGGAAAACATAAGGGATATTGCAGGAGTGCGTGTTATATGCTCATTTGAGGAGGATATCTACATGCTGGCGGAATGTCTGCTTGAACAGGATCATATAGTGCTTATTGAGCGAAAGGATTATATTAAGAATCCAAAGCCCAGCGGATACAGAAGCCTGCATCTGATAGTTGAGGTTCCGATATTTCTTAAGAATGAAAAAAGGTATATGAAGGTGGAGGTACAGCTTAGAACTATAGCAATGGACTTCTGGGCAAGCCTTGAGCATAAACTCCGCTACAAGAAAAATATACCGGATGATGAGGCGGAGATTCTGGCGAAGGAGCTTATCGAATGCGCTGATACCAGTGCAGAGCTTGACAGAAGGATGGGAGAAATAAGAAACAGAATTGCCGAGTCTGAGCTTGCACATAAGGAGAATAAGTCAACCATCGGCACGGTTCTTCTTAAACACAGATTAAATGAAAATGACGGCAAATAGAGGCAGCTTTATAGTGCAGTATGTGAAAGGATATGTGACGCTATGTTTAAATTGACTGAGGACAGCCCGGAGAAATACGGAATACCCAGGGAGGCTGTGAAAAGACTAGAGCAGCTTTTTGACGAGCAGAGAATACACATTCACGGATATATGCTTCTGGGAGGCCGGAGTGTGCTTGCGGAGAAATATTATGAGCCCTTTGGCAGGGACGAGCTGCACAGAATATATTCAATTACCAAAACATATGTGGCATTGGCTGTGGGATTGTTGATTAAGAACGGTCTTGTGAAGCCTGATGACCATATATGTGATTATTTTCCGGAGAAGCTTCCTCCGCAGGGGGCTCATCCCTGGTGCGCAGAGATGACAATAAAGGACATGCTTCAAATGCGCACCTGCTATGCCTCCACGACTTATAAGGCATATGAGGGATGCGATTGGACAAAATCCTTTTTTGTTGCCGAGCCTGACCATATATGCGGAACCGTATTTAATTATGATACCTCCGCGGCGCATGTTCTTGGAGCCCTGGTTGAAAAGCTTACAGGTATGGATTTAATTGATTACCTGAGGAAGGAGGCTTTTGATGAATTGGGATTTTCAAGTGATGCATATGCAATGAAGGACCCTGTGGGAGTATCGCAGGGCGGAAGCGGTTTTATGTGTACGCTCAGGGATATGGCTTCGGTTGCATATCTTGTAAATCATTACGGTGAGCTTGACGGAAAGGAAATAATTCCTGAGAGCTATATAAGGCAGGCAATAAGCAATCTTACGCCTACCGACATGCAGCCTGTGATTGACGAGCAGAACGGATACGGATATTTCATATGGATGCCAAGAACAAGAACCGGAGAGGATGCCTGGGGCAGTGAAAACGGCTTTGTAATGTATGGATTGGGCGGACAGCTTGCGGTTTGCTTTCCTAAATACGATTTCTGTTATCTTACGATTGCTGATACCATAGGAAATTCTGCCGGACTGCAGATACTCTATGACAGCTTTTATTACACTATATACCCTTATCTTAGGGAGAGGAGGAGTGATAATCCCAGGGCATTTGCGCCTGAGGAGAAGAAGCTGCCCGACGGAATATATTGGGAGGGGCAGAGGGGTGAAAAAAATATAATATATTCGCCTTCGTCAGAGGCTTCAACATATACTGACGGAGAGACGCAATATATATTTTATAAAAATAACAACGGCTGGAGAAAGGTTTCATTTGATTTTAAGGCATCTGTGGTTAACCTTGAATATACGGATGCAGACGGTACGGATAAGCAGTTACGGCTTACATACGGAGTTGAAGCCCCCAGGCGTTGCAGACCCTTTTCCGATAATGAATGCAGATGCGCGGTGCAGGGTATGTTTAAACAGGGACATCTTATTATCAGCTGCTATATGGAGGATGAAGAGCTGGGACATGTAAATATGGACTTTGCATGGAAGGACGACAGCCGCCTCAGTGTCAGAATGGCGGCGTCTAACGAGCCATATTATAAACACCTTAAAGGCTTTGGCTCGGCACATAAGTAATATAAGCTTTATGATATAATTGGGTATATTATTGACAGAAACGGAGGAATATGAAATGACAAAAATCAGGACCAGATATGCGCCAAGCCCTACCGGAAAAATGCATGTGGGAAATCTGCGCTCTGCGTTATATGAGTTTTTGATTGCAAAGCACGAGGGCGGTGATTTCATGCTGCGCATAGAGGACACGGACCAGGGGAGATATGTGGAGGGTGCAACGGATATAATTTACCGCACACTTGAGGAGACGGGTCTTGTGCATGATGAGGGACCGGACAAAGACGGAGGCTACGGGCCTTATGTTCAGAGCGAGAGGGTAAAGACTGGCATTTATATGAAATATGCAAATGAGCTTATAGATAAGGGAGAGGCATATTACTGCTTCTGTGACAGGGAGAGACTGTCCTCTCTTAAGACTGAGGTGGTTGATGGAAAGGAGATTACCGTTTATGATAAGCATTGTCTGTCACTGTCAAGGGAGGAGGTCGAGGAAAAGCTTGCCGCAGGCAGCCCCTTTGTTATAAGACAGAATATTCCTGACGAGGGCACCACCACATTTCACGATGAGCTTTACGGCGATATAACCGTAAATAACTCGGAGCTGGACGATATGATACTTATCAAGTCCGATGGATATCCCACATACAATTTTGCGAATGTTGTTGACGACCACACCATGAATATCACTCACGTTGTAAGGGGCAATGAATACCTTTCATCCTCTCCAAAATATGTAAGGCTATATGAGGCATTTGGCTGGGAGGTGCCGGTTTACATACATCTTCCGCTTATCACTGATGAAAATCACAAAAAGCTCTCCAAGAGAAGCGGTCACGCATCATTTGAGGATCTTATAGAGCAGGGCTTTATCACGGAGGCAGTTGTAAATTATGTCGCCCTTCTTGGCTGGAGTCCCGAGGACAACAGGGAAATATTTACGCTTGATGAGCTTATTGAGAATTTTGATTATCACAGGATAAGTAAGTCTCCCGCAGTATTCGATATGGTAAAGCTTCGCTGGATGAATGGAGAATACTTAAAGGCAATGGACTTTGACAGGTTTTATGAAATGGCAGAGCCTTATCTTAAAAAGGCTCTTACAAAGAACTTTAATCTCCGAAGTATCGCTGCTATGGTAAAGACCCGTATAGAGATACTGCCCGATATAGCGGGGCAGGTTGATTTCTTTGAGGAGCTTCCCGAGTATGAGGTCGAAATGTATACACACAAGAAGATGAAGACAAGCTCCGAATCCTCTCTTGAGGTTCTGAGGGAGGTGCTGCCCGTGCTTGAGGCACAGGAGGATTACAGTAATGAAGGGCTTTATGCCTCCCTTCTTAAGCTTGTGGAGAAAAAGGGCTGCAAGAATGGATATGTCATGTGGCCTGTAAGGACTGCTGTGTCAGGAAAGCAGATGACGCCGGCCGGCGCAACTGAGATTATGGAAATTCTGGGGAAAGAGGAGTCCTTAAGGCGTATAAGGAGGGGAATTGAGAAGCTTGAAAATGCTACAGCCTGATAATCTTCTTAATGAGTCGCAGCGAAGAGCCGTGACCTGCGCTTCCGGGGAAAACCTGCTGGTGGTTGCAGGTCCCGGAAGCGGCAAAACCTTTGTTATAACACAGCGTATATTTTATCTTATTCAAATGTTGCATGTGCCGCCGGAGAAAATTCTGGCGGTAACCTTCACTAAGGATGCAGCCCTCTCCATGCAGAAACGGTTTCTTGAAAAGTCAGATTTATTTTATCCCGTCAATTTTGGAACATTTCATTCGGTCTTTTATAACATTTACAGACAATCCCGTACTGTACAGCCTAATATTCTTACACAAAAGCAGAAAAGCGATATTATGCTGCCTGTTCTTAAGAAGTGCATAAAAGAGCATTCATCAGAAGAAAAGGGGCGTGAGTTATATGCCGGATTGGATGAGACTAGCCGTATTTTGGCTGCAATCAGCTATTATAAGAGCACAGGCGACGAAAGGGAGGCAGAAAACAAATTAAGCGCAGAGCTAAGACCGTTTTTTAAGGATTGCTATATAATGTATGAGCGTGAAAGGAGCAGAAGGCGTCAGATAGACTTTGACGATATGCTTTGCGAAAGCTGCCGGCTTCTTTACAATGATGAAGCGTTAAGAAGAAGGTGGCAGAAATGCTTCGAATATATTCTTATTGATGAATTTCAGGATATCAATCCCGTTCAGATGTCGGGCATAGGTCTGCTTAAGGGTGAGAACTGCAGTCTTTTTGCGGTAGGAGATGACGACCAGGCCATATA
>JAJQGF010000063.1 GCA_021200695.1 Lachnospiraceae bacterium | reverse complement strand
GAGATCTACACCGTCTAATTCGTCTGCAGCGTCTGATGTGTATAAGAGACTGTATATACACCAAGCTCCTGCTGTCTGCCGGCTATATCCTTAAGCTCGTCAGAGAGGGCATCATATTTCTGCTTCTGCTCAAGCCTGTAGGTGCTCAGGCTGCTGATTGCCTCCCCAACTCCCGAGCCGTTTCTCAATTCATTTTTTTCAGCGGCAAGCTGCTCGCCAAGCTTATAAACCGAGCCCGTCCTCCTGGTGGGCGACATCTCATTCATAAGCTTTTTAAATCCGTTAATTACCGTATCATAATTGTTTATATCATCGGTGTCCTCCGTAAGGTTGCCAAGCTTGGCATGGATTGCATCGGTTACCTCCGCCTCGCAGTCATTCTGTGATATATAAATGGTTCTCAAAAATGATTTGGCATCAATATTAAAAATATCCTCACCCAGACATGATGAAAAATCGCTGCATTCAATATTTGTATCAAGATATCTGAGTGTAAACATATCCTCTGAGGCTTTGACACCGAAGGTACGCTCGACAAGATAACGCCTCCCTCCGGCTTCGAATGACAGCTTTCCTCCATACACTCCGCCCTGCCACGGCCTGTAGCGTTTCCTCTCATTCTCAAGCTCATCCCTTCTGCCTTCATTATTAAAGCCATAAAGCATAACCTTAATAAATGCGGCCAAAGTGCTTTTTCCCCAGCCGTTCTCATGGCAGAATTCATTCAATCCCCCCGAAAACTCATATGTATAATCAGACAGCCTTCCAAAATTTTCTATATGACATTCTATCAGCTTCATATATCGGCCTCCATAAAAAATGTGCGCCTCCGGCACTATTGGGCATATACCTCACCCTTTAATGCCTGAATACCATATCTTACAATTATTGCCTTGTCCTCCTCGCAAAGGGAAGCATCACCGAGTACGGTTCTCACAAACTCTCCCTTGAGCGATTCGTCATGCACAAACGAAGCATAATCAACCTTATACTCAGACATATCCTCTATTTTCAAAAAAAAGCAAATGTCTTCAAGCCGTTTCTCCAGATATTCCAAATCCTTCTCACACTCAACGTCCACAGCTCCCTTAAGCACAAGCTTTAACAGGTCAGTCTCCTCATAATGCTCACCAGCGAGTGTATCCCTCACCCTGCTCTCAATTTCAGGTGTCGTCATACAACCGCTTATGTCCACGGGAAAACAGTACAGCCTTCTAAATGCCATCGGAACAAACGAGGTGCTTACAGTTCGCTTCTCCTCGTCAATTTCAAGCATAACAAAGCCATGCTCGCCGCACTCGTCAAACCCACGTCCCTCAAGGCATCCCGGATAGCAATATACACCTCTTGAATCCAGCTTCTCCTTTTTATAGCTGTGTACATGCCCCAGCGCAAGATAATCAATTCCTTTATTTCTCAGAGCGCGCAAATCTATACACTCCGTTCTGTCCGTATGGCTTGCTGTCTCCTGTCCATGCAGCATCACAATATTGACCAAACCGGCATCAAGCACAAGTGAGGAGTATATTTTACCGTGATTTTCAGCGTTAAGCTCAACGCCCGTGATTCTTACAATACATTCTCCTCCCTCCTCAGGGCAGTAGGATATCCATTCACTTCCAAAAAGCATAAGGTTCTGAGGCAGTCTGTCCGGCTCGTCTGCAAATAAGGCAGTATCATGGTTTCCCTTAAGATAATAAAAATTTATACCGGGATTGCTTAATATTGCCTCCATAACAACATTCCTTGTTCTCGCCAAGACCCTTTTTGTGTCAAATAAATCACCCGCAATCAATATTGCAGACACATTATTCTCAGCGGCATAGTCCACCATGGCAAGAAAGGTCTCCAGCAGCTCCGCCTTGCGCTCAGCTGCCTTCTCCCTGCTCAGATTGGTCTGCAGCTTTGAATCCAGGTGCAAATCCGCACAATGTATAATCTTCATAGCTAAGGTACACTCCCTTACAAAAAATAAAAAATACCCGCATCGCTCTCTTTTCAGATAGTCCTACGGGTATTTGTGTCATTAATTTATATGGATTACTCAATTACATGAATCCAGCCCTTAGGAGCTTCGATTCTGCCCATCTGAATACCGGTGAGAGTATCATACAGCTTCTTTGTGACAGGTCCCATCTCATCCATTCCGCTTGGCAGACAGATTTCTCTGCCGTGGTCAACTATCTTTCCGACCGGTGAGATAACTGCCGCCGTGCCGCAGAGTCCGCATTCAGCAAAATCCTTTACCTCGTCAAGATATACCTCTCTCTCCTCAACCTCAAGTCCGAGATATTCTCTGGCGACATATACAAGCGAACGGCGTGTAATGGAAGGAAGGATGCTGTCGGACTTAGGAGTTACAACCTTTCCATCCCCGGTTACAAACAGGAAATTCGCACCGCCTGTCTCCTCAACCTTGGTCCTTGTCTGAGGGTCCAGATACATATTTTCATCAAAGCCCTCCTTGTGCGCAGTAACAATCGCATGAAGGCTCATGGCATAATTAAGTCCCGCCTTTATATTTCCCGTGCCATGAGGCGCGGCGCGGTCAAAATCACTTATCTTAATTGTTATGGGCTTTGCACCGCCCTTGAAATACGGCCCTACCGGAGTACAGAGAATTCGGAACTGATATTCGTCAGCAGGCTTTACTCCGATTACAGGATTTGAACCAAACATATAGGGTCTCACATATAATGTCGCACCGCTTCCATAAGGCGGAACATAGGCTGCATTTGCGGAAACCACCTTAGTCACCGCGTCAACAAAGCGACCCTCCGGAAGCAGGGGCATCTCAAGTCTTGCCGCCGAGGAAGCAAGACGCTCATCATTTAAGTCGGGACGGAAGGTTACTATATGCCCGTCCTCTGTTGTGTATGCCTTAAGTCCTTCAAACACAGTCTGTGCATACTGAAGAACACCCGCGCACTCATTAATCGTTATATTATGCTCCTTCGTGAGAACACCCTCGTCCCACTTTCCGGCCTTGAAGTCTGACACATAGCTGTAATCAGTCTCCATGTAGGCGAAGCCAAGCTCACTCCAATCAATATTCTTCTTTTCCATTGGTATTTCCTTCTTTCAGATTTTTTCAAAATTACTAAAAATATTATTATACTTTTGCCTTTAAATGTCAACAGTTTTCCTCTTACGTAACAGTTCGCAGACAGACTGCGCGCCGCCAAAGGTATATGTATAATCAAGACACGCCTTCGCTGCGTGAAAATCACAGCGACGCTACTATCTTCTCTCATATTTCACAAATCTGTATGATACGTCAAAATATGTCTGTTCATCACTGTCAGCGGTAATCTCCCATTCCTCATCATCATCAAGATTTGGAAAATGCGCATCCGCCATATACTCATGGTCTATTCTGGTGACATGCGCAACATTACAGTAAGGAAGAAGCTGCCTGTAAACGCTGTCTCCTCCGATGACATAAATATCTTCATCATTATATTTTTTTAACTCTTCCATAAGCTCTTCGATAGAATGTACGACAACAGCATCCTTTACTTTATAATCCGGATTTCCTGACAAAATAATGTTTGTGCGGTTTTTGAGCGGAAGCCCCTGTGGAAATGTATCAAGAGTTCTGCGCCCCAGCACAACCACCTTTCCCGTGGTCTCCTGTCTGAAATGCCTGTGGTCATTGGGTATGCTTATAAGCAGCTCATTCCTATATCCGATTCCCCAATTATTATCAACGGCAACAATTAAATTCATTCTTTTCCCTCCTGGTATTATCAGTTATTCTTCTATATTGCAACAGGAATATTTTTTATCTGCTCACCTGTCTCATAATTTTCCAATGACACATCATTTCTCGTAAATTGGTAAAAATCATGCACATCCGGATTAAGCCTGAACGTCGGAGCCGGCTTTGGCTCTCTGCTTATCAGCTCCTTTATTATAGGCACATGTCTGTCATATATATGTGCATCCGCTATCACATGAACAAGCTCTCCCGCCCTCATACCGCACACCTGCGCAAGCATATGCACAAGCACTGCATATTGGACTACATTCCAATTATTAGCTGTCAGCACATCCTGCGAACGCTGATTCAAAATAGCATTGAGCGTAAGTCTGTCATCACCCTTTTTCTGCGTCACGTTAAAGGTCATGCTGTACGCACACGGATAAAGGTTCATCTCATGCAAATCCTGATGAACATAAATGTTGGTTATAATACGCCGGCTGAAGGGCGTATGCTTCAAATCATATATCACGCGGTCCACCTGATCCATCATGCCTTCCCTATACTGATGCTTCACCCCCATCTGATATCCGTATGCCTTTCCGATAGAGCCGTCCTCATCAGCCCACTCATCCCATATATGGCTGTGCAGGTCGTTTATGTTGTTTGATTTCTGCTGCCATATCCACAAAAGCTCATCAGTGGCTGACTTGAGAGCAGTGCGTCTCAGTGTCATAATTGGAAATTCCGCCGACAGGTCATATCTGTTTACCACACCGAATTTCTTAATAGTATACGCAGGCGTTCTATCCTCCCAATGAGGACGCGTTTTCTCTCCCTCCGTACTGGTGCCGTTGTCCAGAATATCCCTGCACATATCAATAAATACTCTGTCTGCATAACTCATAATTTATTTTCATCCCTCCCACTTGTCGCACAGCGAAATAATCTGGTCGGCAAACTTTGCCAGGTCCTTGTTCGCCATACCCTCGCTTCGTGTAATTATTGCGGTAAGTCTGTGTCCTGCAGCAACAAGACGTGCATATACGCCGCTTGCCGGCTTTATCTTTTTCTTTATCGGCATCGGCTCAGCTTCATACTCAAGCTTATTGCTCAAAAGATTGAATACCGTTCCGCTGTATGGCGCATACGCTCTCTGACCGTACTCAACCCTGAGACATTCTGTAAACGCTGTACACACACTGTCCTCTCCGTGGACTACAAACACCTTCTTGGGCTTTTCGCCGAATGCTGATATCCATTCTATAAGTCCTTCCTTGTCAGCATGACCGCTTAAGCCTGCAATCTGCTTTATCTGCGCCCTGACCTGTATAGTTTCTCCAAACAGCTTCACCTCGTCAGCGCCCTCAAGAATATGTCTTCCCAGCGTACCGTTTGCCTGATATCCTACAAAAAGTATCGTACACTCCGGTCTCCACAAATTATGCTTCAGATGATGCCTGATACGCCCCGCCTCGCACATACCCGATGCGGAAATAATAACCTTAGGAGTATCATCAAAATTTATTGCCTTTGACTCCTCGCTTGTAATAGAAAGCTTCAGCCCTGCAAATGATATCGGATTGATTCCCTCCCTGACAAGCTCCATTGCTTCAGCGTCAAAGCACGACATTCTGTTCTCCTGAAATATTTCCGTCGCCTCCACCGCCAGCGGGCTGTCAACATATACGGGAAATTTCTCATGTCCCTCCACGAGCCTGTCAACCTTTATCTTTCTGAGAAAATACAGCATTTCCTGAGTTCTTCCTACTGCAAAGGACGGAATTACCACATTTCCGCCTCTGTCAAAGGTTTCCTTTAATATACCCGCCAATTCTCCCACATAGTCAGGCTTTTCCGCAGAGTGATATCTGTCGCCGTATGTCGACTCCATAACCACATAGTCAGCCTCCTCCGTATAAGCCGGGTCTTTAAGAATGGGCTGATTCTTGTTCCCAATATCTCCTGAAAAAACTATCTTTTTAGTATGCCCTTCCTCTGTAAGCCATACTTCAATGCTCGCAGAGCCAAGCAGATGCCCTATATCGGTAAACCTGATTTTTACTCCTTCACAGACCTCAATAATACAGCCATAATGACAGGGTACAATACGTTTTATAATCCCCTCTGCATCCTCCATTGTGTAAATCGGCTCAGTGTCCGTAATATTTGCGCCTCTTTTAGCCTTTCTGCTCTTCCATTCAGCCTCCATAAGCTGAATATGCGCACAGTCCCGAAGCATAATACTGCACAGGTCAGCCGATGCGTCCGTTGTATAAACCTGTCCCCTGAAGCCCTTCGCATACAAAAGAGGAAGCATTCCTGAATGGTCCACATGCGCATGCGTAAGAAACACATAATCAAGCTGTGCCTCACCCACAGGAAGAGGAGCATTCTCAAAGGTATTGCTTCCCTGCTCCATCCCATAATCCACCAGAATATGCTTATCCCCCACCTCAAGATAATGACAGCTTCCGGTGACCTCATGGTCAGCCCCAATAAATACTAATTTCATGCCAATTCATCCCTTCTTAATATATTTTATTTACTTAAGCATATTTGCAGTCTCATAAAAATGATAATACATGCCCCTTCGCGCCATCAGCTCATCATGGCTGCCCTCCTCAATTATGCCCTCGTCAGTAAGCACCAATATTCTGTCGGAGCTCCTTATACTTGAAAGCCTGTGAGCAATAGTCAGAGTTGTCCGCCCCTCGGAAAGCTTCGCGAGCGATTTTGCAACCTCAAATTCACTCTCATTGTCCAGAGCGGATGTAGCCTCGTCAAGAATAATTATCTGAGGATTCTTCAGAAACACCCTCGCTATGCTTATGCGCTGCTTCTGTCCGCCCGAAAGCTTCACTCCTCGCTCTCCCACATAAGTGTCATAACCATCCTTAAGCTCTGTAATGAACTCATGCGCACCCGCGCGCTTCGCCGCGTCAATTACCCTCTCACATCCAGCTCCGGGACTTCCGTATTCTATATTTTCATAAATCGTCCCAGAAAACAGATATACCTCCTGCTGTACTATGCCAATACTGCCCCTGAGACTTTTCAGAGTAAAATGTCTGATATCCTCTCCGTCCAGCGTTATGCTGCCTCCCGACACATCATAGAATCTCGGTATAAGATTGCAAAGCGTAGTCTTGCCTCCCCCCGATGGTCCGACTACAGCAAGCTTCTCCCCAGCATGTATATGGAGGTTAAGCCCGGTAAAAACCTTGTTGTGGTCGTCAGGATACTCAAAGCTTACATTTTTGAATACAATATCTCCTGTCGGATTATTAAGCACTATTGCATCCGGCTCGTCAAAAATTTCAATATCTGCATCTATTATCTGCAAAAATCTTTCAATCCCCGTGACACCCCTCTGAAACTGCTCGCCAAACTCAATTATTTTCCTGATGGTTGCTATAAGTGTCGATACATACAGCATATATGCCACCAAGTCTCCTGCCCCTATATATCCTCCAATCATAAAGAGCCCGCCTGCCACCAGCACACAAAGATACATCAGTCCATCAAATGCCCTGACCGATATTTGAAAGGATGCCATATACCGGTATGTAAGTCTTTTAATGTCCAGAAAGCCCGAATTATCCTTTTCAAACTTATCCTTTTCAATATCCTCATTTGTAAAGGCCTTTACAACCTTATGCCCAAGAAGGCTGTCCTCTATGCGGGCATTCATCTCTCCTATCTGGCTTCTCTGTAGTCTGAATGCCTTTTTCTGCCTGAAATTAAGCAGCATACATACAACCAGCATCACAGGTACGCATGCAAAAATAATCAGCGTAAGCCGCAGATTGATACCGGCAAGAATAATAAAGGAGATAACGGTTTTTATTCCCGCTATGAAAAATTCCTCGGGACAATGATGCGCAAATTCAGTCACATCAAAAAGGTCATTTGTTATACGCCCCATTATCTGCCCTATCTTGGTATTGCTGTAGTATGTATTTGAAAGTCTCTGCAAATGCTCATATGCGTCACGCCTCATGTCCGTCTCAATCTGCGCACCCATCACATGCCCCATATCAGCCATATAATATGCTGCAGCACAGTCAATAATACGAAGAATTAAATATAAAATTCCCAGATGTGCAATAGTCCTTACAGAAAGCGCCGCAAGCTCATTTATTCCCTGATTGGTTATATATCTCATAATCAGGGGAAGCACCAGCTCACAAACCGTTGTAAGTGATGCGCAGAATAAGTCCATAATAAGCGTTCCGGTATATTTTTTAAAATATGGGACAAACCTCCTGAAAAGCTCCCATGTTGAATATTCTCTTGAACTCATTGTGCCGTAGTCCCCCTGTTGCTCATTATCATACATATGTACAGATACATTATAGCTTTATGCGGCATTCTTCTCAAGTCATTTTTGTTTTCATTATTGTATATACAATTCAAAAAAAAGAAATACAATTTAGGGGGTTGACTTTTTATTTCCACTGTAGTATATTATTACTTGTCTTTGAGAGACATTTGCGATAGTGGCTCAGTTGGTAGAGCGCCACCTTGCCAAGGTGGAAATCGCGGGTTCGAGTCCCGTCTATCGCTCTTTTTTATTGTCTTATTATAAAAATATCTCAGCTGACTCGTAGGTTAACTGAGATATTTTTATAATTTATTCAAGCTTGTCCGCATATTTAATTCTGTATATTCTTCTGAGTGAATCGTTTATTCTCTCCTCAGAGATAGTCCCCTCTTCAACCGCCTGGAGCACACCCTCATACGCCGCCTCAAAGTCCTCAGGCATCAATATCATATCACATCCTGCCCTGAGCGCAAGGACTGCCGCCTCATCCGAAGTATAGTAATCAGAAACCGCATTTTTATTCATGGCCTCTGAAATTATAACCCCCCTGAAGCCAAGCTCTTCCCTGAGAATATCCGTTACGACCGCATCTGACATTGAGCATGGCGTATTATCTCCGGTAAGCGACGGCGCTGATATATTGCTTACCATTATCATCTCGGCCCCCGCATCAATTCCTGCCTCGAATACCTTAAACTCATTTGCCCTGAAATCCTCAGCGCTTCTGTCTGTTGCGGCAATTCCCGATGCGGTATCCTCAGTAGAGCTTCCTATTCCCGGGAAATGAACAAGACATGCGGTAACGTCGTTCTCAGTAAGCCCCTGAAGCATGGCAGTAACATACCCCGAAACAGCTTCGGCATCAGAACCGTATGAGCGCTCGCCTATAATGCTGTCCTCCACATTGTTCAGGTCGGCAACCGGCGCAAAGTCAAGATTAAATCCAAGCGCGCTGAGATATCCGCCAATCGTGCTTCCCGCCTGATACGCATTTGAGGTATCGCCGGCAGCCGCAATATCTGCCGCAGAATCAGTCATGGTGCCGATTCCGGCGGAGGCAACGCTGCTTACATCTCCTCCCTCCTCCTGAACCGCAATAAATAAAGGATAGCTGGAATACAGAACAGTATTGTCTATCATCTCCGTAAGCTGTTCCTCAGACTGTATATTCTTACTCTGATATATAATGCCGCCTACCGAATAATTTGAAAGTGCATTTTTGGTTCCTTCTCCCGCCTTTACCGCTGTGCTGACTCCGGTAATCGATTCCGGTGTCACAATAAAAAGACCTGCGACCTTATCCTCTATGGGCATAACCTCTATAAGCGCGTTTATTATCTCATCAAGCTTCTCCTCGTCAGAAAGCTCCGCCACCTGTGTTGTCTCAGTTATCTCCGGCTCACTTAGAGTTTCCTCAGATGCAAGCAGATTGTCAACCATAGTCTGCTGCTCTTCCTCCATATCAGCGCCCGCAGAGGTAATGTACCTGACACCGGATACAATACCAAATGCCACGACAGCTATAAAAATAATAACCACGGCATATGCCGCAAGCTGGTTTCTTCTGCGCCTTCTTCGCCTGAATTCACGTCTGTCCGCCTTTTTCGAAGCGGCATCGTCTCTTTCCACTGTGCCTCTGCTGCCGGCTTCGTCCGTCCCCTCAACAGAACCCATGCTGCCGGAAGCCTCTCCGTCGTACATATATTCCTCCCGTATATCCGTGGCTTTATCCTTTTTACTATAACTCATTTCAAAACTCCCATATAACTATATCGTTAGTAACTGCCCGTCAGTTATGTGCATAGCTTAAGCTGACATGGTAAGTATATCATACCGTTTTAATCAGATGCAATACCTGTTAAGCTGAACAGTTGTATTTCAGGCGACATCTCCGCCGGCATATGCTGTTAAAAGATATTGTCTATTGCCTCCTGA
Source organism: Lachnospiraceae bacterium (assembly GCA_021200695.1). GTDB lineage: Bacteria > Bacillota > Clostridia > Lachnospirales > Lachnospiraceae > Acetatifactor. The sequence goes on along the minus strand of JAJQGF010000063.1, from coordinate 1,098 downwards.
ACATTCCTTACACCGATTATCCTGATGCCTTCCACCTTTCTGCACTCCTCAGCGCTCACATACGGCACCACGCAGGTATCAAAGCCAAGCTTTCGCGCCTCAGCCACACGCTGCTTAGCCATACTGACTGCACGTACCTCACCGCTTAATCCCACCTCGCCGAATGCCGCCGTCCCCGGGCTTATTGGAATGTTTTTGAAGCTTGAAAGTACCGCCAGCACGATTCCGAGGTCTATCGCCGGCTCCAATATCTTCATTCCACCTGTTATATTCACATATGCGTCGCAGCTTCCAAGCTGCATACCTGAGCGCTTTTCAAGCACTGCCATAAGCAGGTTAACCCTGTTAAAATCGGTTCCGGTAGTCTGTCTCCTTGGAAGTCCGAAGCTGCTGTGGCATACCAATGCCTGTATCTCTATGAGAAGCGCTCTTGTCCCCTCCATTGTACATGCGGCAACAGAGCCGCTTGCATTCTCCGGACGCCCCTCAAGCATAAACTCGGATGGGTTCATCACCTCTATAAGTCCCTGCTCTCTCATTTCAAACACGCCAATCTCATTGGTAGAGCCGAAACGGTTCTTTACCCCACGAAGTATTCTGTATGATGCATGCCTGTCACCCTCAAAGTAAAGCACCGTATCCACCATATGTTCAAGCACTCTCGGTCCTGCAACCGTACCTTCCTTAGTAACATGCCCCACAATGAACACGCTTACTCCAAGCACCTTTGCAAGCTGCATAAGCACACCTGTGGATTCCCTTACCTGAGATACACTTCCGGGCGCCGAGCTTACCTCCTCATTGTACATGGTCTGTATTGAATCGATTACAACCATACCGGGTTTTTCCCTGCGTATCACATCGGATATTGCGTCAAGGCTTGTCTCGCACAAAAGCAGCATATTTCCATTAAATTCACCTATCCGATCCGCACGCATTTTTATCTGTAGCTTTGACTCCTCTCCGGATATGTAAAGCACCTTATATCCGTCCGATGAAAGCTTTCTGCAAACCTGAAGCAGCAATGTCGATTTTCCTATGCCGGGGTCTCCCCCGACAAGAATCATAGAGCCCTGAACTATACCGCCTCCCAACACT
>JAJQGF010000115.1 GCA_021200695.1 Lachnospiraceae bacterium | reverse complement strand
GCTTGAACAGCTTTTTGATTTCGTTTATTTCCTGCTTTATCATTTTGTTCTCCATTCATGCTTAATGTTGCAGAAATATTATAGCCCTGTCCGGCTTAAGTTGTCAAAAGCTGTTTAAAATGATATACTGAAAAATAAATTATACGGTATAAAGGAAGGTGTACGCGTGGTCGTTCTTCAGGGAAAAAGTGTATTTCGTGATATCTGTGTAGGGCCTCTTTTTTTCTACAGAAGGAGTCAGAAAAGCGTGCTCAGACGTCCTATTGTTGACAAAAAATCCGAGATAGAGCGCTACAGGCATGCCAGAGAGGAGGCAGCAGCGCAGCTTCAGAGGCTTTACGAGGAAACCGTGACTACAGCGGGAAGCGCAAATGCGTCGATTTTTGAAATCCATAAGATGATGCTTGATGATGCCGAATATGTAAACAGTGTTGAGAACATGATTAATGCTCAGGGAATGAATCCTGAGTATGCGGTATACCTCACGGGACAGAATTTTTTCCGGATGTTTGTCTCTATGGAGGATGATTATATGCGTCAGAGGGCTGAGGATGTAAAGGATATATCCTCAAGGCTTATAGACATATTGACGGGAGAGAGCTTAAAAAATGACGAGCTGCCCAGGGAAGCGTCAATCATCGTGGCGGATGATTTGATGCCGAGTGAGACGGTCAGAATTCCAGGGGAAAAGGTGCTTGGCTTTGTGATGAGGAAGGGAAGCGTTAACTCACATACAGCAATACTTGCAAGGAGTATGGGGATTCCTGCGCTTGTTGAGGTGGGCGATGGGCTGCTCGAGGAGTATGACGGGCTGAATGCCGCTGTGGATGGATATGGGGAAAAAATATACATAAATCCTGACGGGAAAACTTTAAGCAGCATCAGGGAAAGAAAGCAGCAGTCTGACAGGCACCGTATTGCACTTGGCGAGCTTAAGGGAAAGGACAACGTAACCCTTGATGGCCGCCGGATAAGGTTATTTGCCAATATCGGAAGCCTTGAGGATGCGGATAAGGCTAAGGCAAACGATGCGGGCGGCATCGGCCTTTTGAGGAGTGAGCTTCTTTATCTGGGAAGAGACAGCGAACCGGACGAAGAGACTCAGTATGAATTTTATAAAGCTGTGCTGGAGAAATTTGAAGGGCATGACGTGGTAATCCGTACACTTGACATAGGTGCAGATAAGCAGGTGCCATATCTCGGGCTTGAAAAGGAGGAGAATCCAGCCATGGGGCTGAGGGCAGTCAGACTGTGCCTCAGGCGGCCGGAGCTTTTAAAGACTCAGCTAAGGGCGCTTTACAGAGCGGGGGTATATGGAAGGCTGAACATAATGTATCCGATGATAACCTCGGAGAGTGAACTGATTGGGCTTAAGGAAATTCAGAGGGAGGTTATATCCGGGCTTGAGTCAGAGGGCGCGGATTTTGCAAGGCAGGTGCCGGTTGGTATTATGATAGAGACCCCGGCGGCGGCAATTATAAGCGACAGACTTGCAGCACATGTTGACTTTTTCAGTGTGGGCACTAATGATTTGACACAGTATACCCTTGCCATGGACAGACAAAACAGAGAGCTTTCCGGGTTTATGGATACGCACCATGAGGCAGTGCTCAGGCTTATTGAGACTGCGGCGCGTAATGCACACCGTGCAGGCATATGGATAGGGATATGCGGAGAGCTTGCTGCAGACGAAACGCTTACAGGAAGCTTTATAAGCATGGGAATAGACGAGCTTAGCGTGGCACCCTCCATGATACTTCCCATCAGACGCAGGATACGCGAGCTGAATCTGGAAAAACAGGACGGAAAATAACGATATTTGCGGTGAATATTTGTTGAACAGACGTACATTAACGCATTATAATGGATTTGAATTTATTTTGTAGCATTTTCTGGAGGTAGACTAAATGGAACAGTTAAACATCACGGCTACAAAGGATAACGACAGGGTATATAAGATTCTGGATAATCTTATTAATACAGGAAAGGAATTTCAGATAATGATAACCGTACCTTCGGGTAAGACAGCTGCTTCTGAAACTGTCAGCGCAAAGGAGAGCGTGTCCGCAGTACAGAGGGATTTGGAACAGGATGTGACCGATATGATACATGAAATCGGGGTTCCCGCACATATCAAGGGATATCAGTATCTGAGAGAAGCGATAATGATGTCGGTTGAGGACCAGAGCATGATAAGCTCTATAACCAAAATCCTTTATCCAACCATTGCAAAGAAATTTCAGACGACTCCGAGCCGTGTTGAAAGGGCAATACGACATGCAATCGAGGTCGCATGGAGCCGGGGCAGAATGGAAACTCTTGATGCCCTGTTCGGATACACGATAGATACCGGTAAGGGTAAGCCTACAAATTCAGAATTTATTGCTCTGATTGCGGATAAAATAAGACTTTCTTATCGCGGGTAAAATATAAAAAGAAAATAAAAGACTTTTATCTGATTTGATTATAGTGTATAATGAAAATACGTATCAGTAAACGGACAATTGTGTTCTGCAAATTTTATATTACACTTTTTTCGGAGGGTTTCAGATGAAGAAGATTCTTTTTGTTGCGTCAGAAGGAGTGCCTTTTATTAAAACGGGAGGTCTGGCGGATGTTGTCGGCTCGCTGCCTAAATATATAGACAAGGAATACTATGATGTAAGGGTATTTATTCCTGAGTATGCCTGCATGAAGCAGGAGCTCAGGGATAAGCTGCAGTATGTCTCGCATTTTTACATGGATTTTAACTGGCAGAATGTTTATGTAGGAATTATGGAGGCTGTCGAGGGCGGTGTACATTATTATTTCCTTGACAATAAGGCTTATTTCAGCGGTTCAAAGGTATATAATGACGACCCCAGATATGAGATAGAGAGATATTCATATTTCTGTAAGGCAGTGCTTTCGGCGCTTCCCATTATAGGCTTCAAGCCTGATTTGATTCACTGTCACGATTGGCAGACCGGACTTATTCCGGTATACCTTAAGGAAAGATTTCAGGGAAATGAATTCTACCGTGGGATAAAAAGTGTTATCACTATACATAACCTCAAGTTTCAGGGTAAATGGGATGTGAAAACGGTACAGAATATAACAGGACTTTCCTCGTATTACTTTACGCCTGATAAGCTTGAGGCATACAAGGATGCAAATCTTTTAAAGGGCGGACTTGTGTTTGCTGATGCAATCACTACCGTGAGCAACACATATGCCGAGGAAATCAAGACCCCATTTTATGGAGAGGGACTCGACGGACTTTTAAGGGCAAGAAGTAATGACCTCAGGGGTATTGTGAACGGAATTGATTACACTGACTTTAATCCGGAGACGGATAAAAATATAGCTGCCAGATACAATGCTTCAAATTTCCGAAAGGAAAAGGTTAAGAATAAACGCGCGCTTCAGGAGGAGCTTGGGCTTAAGGCTGACGACAAGAAGATGATGATAGGTATTGTGTCAAGACTTACTGACCAGAAGGGGCTTGACCTTATAGCGTATGTTATGGATGAGCTTTGTCAGGACGATATACAGCTTGTCGTGCTTGGCACAGGTGAAGAGCGCTATGAGAATATGTTCCGTCATTTTGATTGGAAATATGGTGATAAGGTGTCCGCAAATATTTTTTATTCGGATGCACTGTCACACAAGATATATGCCTCCTGCGATGCGTTTCTGATGCCTTCGCTGTTTGAGCCCTGTGGTCTCAGCCAGCTTATGGCGCTTCGGTATGGCACCGTGCCCATTGTAAGGGAAACAGGAGGTCTTAAGGATACGGTACAGCCCTATAACGAGTTTGAGGGGACAGGAACAGGCTTCAGCTTTGTAAATTATAATGCGCATGAGATGCTGTCGGCAATAAGGTATGCTGAGCGTATTTATTATGACAGAAAGCGTGAGTGGAACAAGATTGTGGACAGGGCTATGGCAGCAGATTTCTCCTGGAAGGTTTCTGCCGGAAAATATCAGGAGATGTATGATTGGCTTATAGGCTAGATTATCACAATATATACTATGGCTGAAAAAAATAAACCCGGAAACAATTTTATATTGCAGGCAGGAATATTGGCGGCTGCCGGTATAATAAGCAGAATAATAGGACTCCTGTATAGGAGTCCTTTAGACAGTATAATAGGAGAGATAGGCCTCGGATATTATCAGTCCGCTTACAGCTATTATACTATTGTTCTTCTTATATCCTCCTACAGCATTCCCGCGGCGGTCTCTAAGGTTATAGCCCAGAAGCTTGGCGTAAAGGAATATCGCAATGCTCACAGGGTATTTTTATGCGCAATGCTCTATGTGCTTGTGGTCGGCGGGGCTGCAAGCCTTTTTCTGTTTTTTGGAGCGGGTCTCTTTGTTGAGGAGGCCGCTGTTCCGGTGCTGAGAATTCTGGCGCCCACGGTATTTATATATGGCATACTTGGGGTTCTGAGGGGATATTTTCAGGCGCACAAAAGCATGGTGCAGACCTCTGTATCTCAGATACTTGAGCAGATAGCCAATGCTGCGGTCAGCATCGGCGCGGCATATCTCCTTGTAACAATAACTATGGGGACTGTGGCGCAGCCTGACGATATGGCTGAGCGTGCCAGACGCGGAATATACGGTGCAATGGGAAGCGCAATGGGAACCGGCGCAGGTGTGTTTGTGGCGCTTCTGTTTATGTCAGGGATGTATGCGCTTAACCGCAAAACCATTCACCGACGCATAGAGAAGGACAGACATTCAAATGTTGAAAGCTACGGCAGCATAATAAGGACGATAACATGCGTCGTGACTCCGTTTATACTGAGTACGGCTGTTTATAATCTGAACAGCTCGGTAAACACTAAGATATATACTGATATATATACGGGAATACGGCAGCTTGATTCCGTTGCGATAATGGAAAAATGGGGCATATTTTCAGGTAAGGCTCTTACCATCTCAAACATACCCATAGCCTTTGCGTCTGCAATGGCATCAGCCATGCTGCCCTCGGTAGCACAGCTGACTGCGGCGGGAAAGGTTGATGAGACATGCAGGAGGATTGGCGTGGCAGTAAAGACGACCATGCTTATATCGATACCCTCGGCAGTTGGACTTTTTGTTCTTGCCAGACCGGTTACAAAGCTGATATTTCCAAGCAGCACTGCTGATTCGCTGGACCAGGCGGGAATGCTGCTTATGACACTGTCGCTGTCGGTGGTGTTTTACGCGCTGTCAACCTTAAGCAGCACTGTACTGCAGGGACTTGGCAGGCTGAATACCCCGATAATTAATGCCGGAATTGCGCTTGTCATTCAGACTCTTGCAGCATTCGGACTGCTTCTTTTCACGGAGCTTGATTTATACAGCATAGCGATAGCTGTAACGCTTTATTCGGGAATTATGTGTGTGCTTAATCAATGGGCGGTGAGGCGCGCGGTAGGGTACAGGCAGGAAATAATGGGAACCTTTGTAAAACCGGCGTTTGCGGCCTTAGTTATGGGAATAGCTGCATGGCTTGTATATGAGGGTCTGTATATTTGGTGCGGTTCAATGGTTATCGCAGTTATTCCTGCAATGCTTGTGGCGGTAGCGGTATATTTTGTTACGCTCATTCTGGACAAGGGAGTGACAGAGGAGGAGCTTAGGGCAATGCCAAAGGGATATCTGATTGTAAGGGCAGCAAGGAAAATTAAGCTTCTGTAATTAAATTTTACGTACATTCACGGATTCTGCTTATATCGCTGTCAATCGTCATTGAAAAGTTCGTATAGTATACAACGAAGCCGGGCTTTGCGCCGTTTGGCTTCCTGACCTCCTTTTTTTTCACGTAATCTATTTCCACCTTTTCCTGACCTCGTCCCTTCGAGTAATAGGCAGCAAGTCTGCCTGCCTCCTCGAATGTGCGGTCGGGCGGCACAAGATTGCCGTCTGTCTTTACTATGACATGTGAGCCGGGCATTTTTTTTGCGTGAAACCACCAATCATTGCCGGATGCGAATTTAAAGGTCAGTTCATCATTCTGATAGTTGTTTTTTCCCACATATATATGAAAGCCGTCGCTGCTTATATAATGGAGAGGCCTGCTGGTGGTTTTGGCCTTTTTGCCGCCGCCCTTCCTTTTAATATATCCGCTGTCGATAAGCTCCTCCTTAATCTGTACCAAATCCTCCTCGCAGAGCGCAATATCGAGGGAAGCCTGAATTGATTCAAGGTGTTCTGTCTCCTCTTTGACTTTTTCGGTCAATTCAGAAAGCGCCTCATAGGTTCTCTTTAATTTTCCGTATTTATCGAAGTATTTTCTGGCGTTTTCCTTTGCTGAGAGCGTAGGCTCCAATGGAATGGTAATTTCTTCGTTTGTGTAATAGTTGAGAGCCTTCAGCGATTTGTCTCCGGGCGCTGCGCTGTAGCCGTAGGTGTTGAGAAGCTCTCCGTACACTCTGTAGATGTCGCGTTTTTCAGTGTCCCGCATCTGGTTAATCTGCAGGTCATACTTTTTGATATTCCTTTCAAGAGCCGTCTGCACTATCCGTCTCAGGTCTGAGGATTTCTGACGTATACGTGATACGGCATTTTTCTCAGCATAGAAATGCTCAAGCAATTCCGACATTGACTCATATGGTCTGAGCTCATAGCCGGTGGTTTTGAATATGGTAAGCTCTATTGCCGCATACTCTGCCGGCTTTGATGAGGCGTATGCGATGCAGGGAGTATAAGCGCAGGTATTTATTACAGAGCATAAATCCTGTACCTTTGAAAATAAAACCCTGTAATCATCTTCTGTAAAAGCGGCGGTGGGGCTCTCTGCGTCAAGCCCTGCACGAAAGCATAACTCCTGCGAGAGGATGGGGGATATGCCCGTAAAGCTCAGGTAGAAGGCTTTGAAAAGTGGCTGCGGCTTTGCGGTAAGGGCAGCTTTAAAGGTGTCATAATCGATGTGCATAAGGTTGAGCTTGTCCTGAGTCTGCGCAACAAAATAAGGCTTGCCGGGCAAAACCTCCCTTACACTGCTGACGGCTGCGGATATATGCTTAATGCTGTCTATTATGGTATTATTTTCATCACAGAATATTATATTGCTGTGCTTTCCCATTATTTCAACTATAAGGCTTTTGTGGCGCAAATCGCCCATTTCATCAAGATGCTCAATGCTGATGCTGATAATGCGTTCAAGTCCCGGCTGCGTGATATCCGTGATTCTGCCGTTCTGTAAATGCTTTCTGAGAAGCATGCAGAAGGCCGGCGCAGTCATTGGACTTTGCTTATTGCTGTCGGTCAGATAGATAAGCGGCAGGGATGCATCAGCGGATATGAAAAGTCTGTACTGTCTGTCAGGCTGCTTTATAGTCAGTATTAGCTCGTCCGCTTCGGGCTGCGCTATCTTATAAAGCCTTCCGCCGGTTAGTGCAGTTTTCAGTTCAGATACTACGTTAGAAATGGTTATTCCGTCAAAAGCCATGTTGACCCTCCTGAATTTATTTATTACAGTGTACCACCGAAGCCGTTTTTTGTGAACCTTGAGTTACAAATTTGCAGCATAGACCTGTTTTCCTTGACGCATTGAAAAACTTATTTTATAATAAAATGAAGTATGCAAAAAGATTTTGTTACATCGGATTGGAGTACAAATGATAAAGAGCATGACAGGATTTGGCAGGTCGGAGATTACCGGTCATAACAGAAAATTTACGGTTGAGATTAAATCGGTAAACCACCGCTATCTTGATGTGAATATCAAGATGCCGAAAAAGCTTAATTATTTTGAAGCTGCCATAAGAACTGAGCTTAAAAATTATATTGCCCGGGGAAAGGTTGATGTTTTTATCAGCTATGAGGATATGGGCGATGGGAACTCCGGCGTGCGCTACAACAGGTCGCTGGCTGAGGAATATCTGAAATATCTGAACAGTATGGCTGAGGAGTTTGGACTTGACAATGATGTGCGGGTGTCTACGCTGTCGCGTTATCCTGATGTGTTTACAATGGAGGAGCAATCCGAAAATGAGGAGGAGATTTGGCAGGACTTAAAGAAAACTATTGACGAGGCTGCGCGGATGTTTGTTGATGCGAGAATTGTCGAGGGCGGGCATCTTAAGGCTGACCTTCTGGCAAAGCTTGATTCGATGCTTGAAATAGTTTCTTTTATAGAGGAGCGCTCTCCGCAGATAATTGAAGAATATAAGGTGCGGCTCAGGGACAGGATACATGAGCTTCTTGAGGACAGGGAGACTGATGAGTCGCGGCTTCTGACGGAGGTTGCAATTTTTGCAGACAGAGTGTGCGTGGATGAAGAGCTTGTGCGCCTGAGAAGCCATATTGAGACTACAAGAAATACTCTTGTGGAGGGTGGAAGCATTGGAAGAAAGCTGGACTTCCTTGCACAGGAGATGAACCGTGAGGCAAATACCATTCTTTCAAAGTCAAATGACCTTGAAATTTCAAATCGCGGGATTGAGCTTAAAACGGAGATAGAGAAGGTAAGGGAGCAGATACAGAATATTGAATAAGTTGATTCACATTGGCTTTGGAAATATAGTAAATACAGAAAAAATTATTGCTATCGTGAGCCCGGACTCTGCGCCTGTTAAGCGTATGGTTCAGAGCGCAAAGGAATCCGGTATGGCTATTGATGCGACGCAGGGACGCAAGACGAAGGCTGTGCTTGTGATGGAGAACAGTCAGGTCGTACTCTCAGCACTGCTTCCGGAGACAATCGCGGGCAGAGCGCAGAGCAGTCAGCCGGAGGGGGACGGAAGCCTGCCCGATGACGGCTGAAAGGAGGAATTATGGCACAAAAGGGAATTCTTATTGTGGTTTCCGGTTTTTCCGGCGCAGGTAAGGGAACACTTATGAAAAAGCTCTTAAGCACATATGATGAGTATGTTCTGTCGGTTTCGATGACCACCAGAGCTCCGAGAGAGGGAGAGAAGGAGGGTGTCGAATATTTTTTCACCGACAGGGATAATTTTGAGAAAGCAATTGAGAATAACGGGCTTATAGAGTATGCCGAGTATTGCGGAAATTATTACGGCACCCCGCGTAGGTATGTGGAGGAGCAGCTTGATGCCGGCAGAAATGTTATTCTTGAAATTGAGATACAGGGTGCTTTGAAGGTAAAGCAAAGGTTTCCGGAGACCTTGCTTTTGTTTGTCACACCGCCGAATGCGGCTGAGCTTGAGAAAAGGCTTAAGTACAGGGGGACGGAGGATGAAGAGACTATAGCAAGGCGTCTTGCCAGAGCATATGAGGAGGCGGAGGGAATTGAAGCCTATGACTATATAGTTGTTAATGATAATTTGGAGGAATGCGTTCGTGAGCTTCACTGTCTGGTGAATGCATCGCGCAGGGCGCCTGTCCGTAAAACCGAATTTATAAATAATATCAGAGATGAGCTTAAGAGCTTTGCGAAAGGAGAATGTTAAAATGTTGCATCCATCTTACACAGATTTAATGAAGGTAGTGAACAAGGGGACTGAGGAGGGTGAAAACCCGGTGGTAAGCAGCCGTTATTCAATTGTTATGGCTGCTGCCAGAAGAGCCAGACAGATAATCGGAGGCGATGAGCCGCTTGTGAACGATAATGGAGACAAACCTCTTACGCTTGCGGTAAGGGAGCTTAATGAGGGGAAGGTTAAAATTTTATCCGAGGGTGAGGATGATGAATAGTCTTCAATGAGACCGGTAGCCGGAGTGGGACACACCGGCTATTGTCGCGTTAGAGACATATATGTGAGGTTGCTGATGAAGATTTTATTTGTATCCCTCGGCTGTGACAAAAACCTTGTAGACTCCGAGATGATGCTGGGCATACTCGGGGAAAAGGGATATGAGTTCACAGATGATGAGATGGAAGCGGATATTGTTGTTGTGAATACCTGCTGTTTTATTCAGGATGCCAAGCAGGAAAGTATAAATACGCTGCTTGAGATGAGCAGGCTGAAGGAAAATGGTCAGATAAAGGCTCTTATAGCTGCAGGCTGTCTCGCTCAGAGATATCGTGAGGAGATACAGAAGGAAATACCTCAGGTGGATGCCATAATAGGTACAACTGCCATAGAAGGTATTGCCGCGGCGATTGATGAGGCGCTTAAGGGGCGGAGCAGAAATCATTATAATGATGTAAATGCGCGGCCTGTTACAGGAATACACCGGATGGTTACAACCGGAGGTCATTTTGCATATCTGAAAATTGCAGAGGGCTGTGACAAGCACTGCACATATTGTATTATCCCTAAGGTGCGCGGCAATTACAGAAGCGTGCCGATGGAGGAGCTTTTAAGACAGGCAGGCGAGCTTGCCGGAGGCGGAGTCAGAGAGCTTATTCTGGTAGCCCAGGAGACGACTCTGTATGGGACTGACCTTTACGGAAAGAAAAGCCTTGCGGGACTTCTGCACGAGCTGGCCAAAATCCCGGGAATATATTGGATACGCATACTTTACTGTTATCCGGAGGAGATAGATGACGAGCTGATAGAGGCAATAGCCTCAGAGCCTAAGGTATGCAAATATCTGGACATCCCGATACAGCATGCCTCAGATGCAGTGCTGAAGCGTATGGGAAGGCGGACGGATGAGGCTGAGCTTAGAAGCATTATAAATAAGCTCCGCAGTAAAATTCCGGATATAGCGTTAAGGACTACCCTGATAAGCGGTTTTCCGGGAGAGACGCAGGAGGATTTTGAGGAGCTTTACCGTTTTGTAAATGAGATGGAGTTTGACAGGCTCGGTGTATTTACCTATTCCGAGGAAGAGGATACTCCGGCGGCGCTTATGCCGCAGCAGATAGATGAGTCTCTTAAGGAGAAAAGACGCGGAGAGCTGATGGAGCTTCAGCAGGCGATAGCATTTGAAAAGGCAGAGAATATGGTGGGCCTTGTGCTTGAAGTGATGATAGAGGGGAAAATCTCGGACGAGGATACATATGTGGCCAGAACCTACAGAGACGCGCCGAATGTGGACGGTTATCTGTTTCTTAATACATCGGCAAAGCTGATGACAGGGGACTTTGTAAAGGTGCGCGTTACGGACGCTAACGAATATGATTTGATTGGAGAGCTGTACCATGAGTAAAATGAATTTACCTAACAGGCTTACAGTATTCAGGGCAATACTTATAATTCCGTTTGTTATACTGCTTCTGGGCGGCAATACCGGATGGTTTGGTGAAAATGCTTTAATACCAAACGTCGCTGCGCTTGTGATTTTTATTGTTGCAAGCCTTACGGATTTGCTGGACGGAAGGATAGCAAGAAAATATAATCTTGTGACTAATTTTGGAAAATTTATGGACCCTTTGGCAGACAAGCTGCTTGTGGCGGCGGCA
>JAJQGF010000306.1 GCA_021200695.1 Lachnospiraceae bacterium | reverse complement strand
AATATATAGTGGAGTATCCATTTACATGGTAGGACAAAAAAGGCTTACATAACAATGGCGGTTTATTACGACAATGACAGCTCATCAAAGATAATCACAAAGTCGTTTAGTCAAACAACCTATAGTGATATGTCATATGAATGCAGTGGAACTATTTCCAGAATTGAGTGCTATTTTGATATTACCAGCAGTGACGGATATAAATCCATTTATCTTGGAACCTGATTTATAAAAAATATGTGTGTTTTTCAACCTGAATGCATTATAGCTGTCAGTAAAAGGTAAGATGCCTCTGAAAAAGGAGTATAAGTATGGTTAAAGAAAGTATCATTTCAATGGCTGTAATTGTAATTACAATTATAATAAATTTATTTAATAATAATGGTTTGATTACACTTGATGAAGAGACAAATAATGATGATAATACAAGCTGTTATGAAAATAGTTCTGAGTATGTTGATGAACAAATCTTACAGAATATCAGCAATGAAATAATTTCTGCACAGTACAGTTATTATGATGATGTATATTCATTTGATAATTGGAGTTTTACTATTGAAAACGAAAGTATAGATGAAGATACATATTTTGCGGATATAGAGTTAACTGTAGATATGACATTATGCCGTGAACCTGAACAAAGTCCATATTATTTAGGGCTTACCTCTGGAAATATCAATAATGCAGGCTCAACTGATATTTTATTGACGGATGTCTCTGATGAATATTTAAACCTTGTTGATAGATACTACCTGTGCCCATATGAAACTACATTTCTTTACAGTGCGGAGGTGGATATTAATGAAAATAATATGATTACGCTGTACAGGAAAAATTATGAGGAAGGCTATGAATTAGTGAGCACTGAAGATAAATTCAGTGAAATTCTGACATATGAGCAGGGGGTTGAGGATGCAGAAAAAATAGAGAATAATATAAATTTATATGCTGAAACTGCGAACTTATCAGGTTATTCAGCAAGCGGCGCGGTAAGCTATGCTGTCCTTCACGCAACAGATGAACCGGAATTCGCCGGAAACAACAGTGACTGCGCAAATTTTGTCTCAAAATGCATTAATGCGGGCGGAATTTCAACAGACACAAGCGGAAATTGGTATCCTGCTTCTACATGGGGAGATGCGGAAACAGCAGGAATAAATTGGATACGTACAGGATATAACAATTATGGCGGAATTATTCAATACTTTAGCGATAAAGGATATATTTCTTCTGTACCTTCATCATCAGCATACACGGGAAGCATCATGTGCTGGAATGAAAGTAATCATGTAGCGATTGTTACATATTATGATGGAAGTACAATAAAATATTCACAGCATTCCAACACTAAAAAAGACAATGTATATTATACATACACAAGCGAGGATGTTACATTTTATAAATTTAATTAGGAGGGCGGCGTGAAAAAGAGAGGAATTATATCGGAACGGTATCTATAGCCGCAGAATGTAAAAAGCAATGTGAGGTTTAATGTTTGCAGAATTTACAAAAAACTAAGGGGGATAACATATGAAATGTATAAAAAATTTATGATATAAATATTCTTTGTATAAATCAAATGGAAATTTGGATTGGAGTTCCGAAGTCGTTGGCACATTTCATTTTAATTATACATATGTATGGTGTACAGCAGGAATTGCGTATGTTGATTATGGGGATTCAGGTAACAGCAGTATTTCATACAGTAAAAATACATATTCAAGTGCCCAAGTAACAGATGTTTCTAAATATGAAATAGAAGCTAAAATAGTTACTCCAACAGGAACTTATAATATATCACAATATGTTGGCAGCGCACCTGATGGGGAAATTTCTTATGATACTGAGCAATAGGTATGTTGTATGCAGGCATATGCCCAATTCTGTTTTGCAGAAACCGAATTGGGCATAAAATTAATAAATTGAAGCAATCATAGCAAGGACATGATTTGCATAAGCTGTAAAAGCAGCACGGTTGCGTTTCATCTCGTCCGTCAGCTCAAAGAAGAGTTCTCTGCTCTTATAATCCCTCTTAAAAAAAGGCTCAAAAAGAATCGACCACTGTGGAAGATACACAGAAAATTTTCTGGTGTAGCAGTTTGCGGCAGAGGCCTGAATGCGGTGTGATTTTTCAACGAAAGTCGCAACAGACTTATGCAGGGCAATATCCTCTGTCGGAAGATAATAGTAATCATGATAGTTTGAATAAAAATACTTTAACTCCTCCTCATAAATGGGAACCTTTAGGACAGCCTCGCTGCCTTCGCCGTGAAAATAGCAGTCGTTTGCAGACGCAGAAACCTGCTTTGGAAGCGCGGAGGGAAGAGAAAGAGTTATGAGAAGCTCTTTACGTTTATTACCGTTATAGTCTTTGTAGTAATTTGCCTGAACCTTTTTAGCCCTGACGGAGCTATTGAACATATCATAATATGACAGCATTGGAAGAAGCTCAAGCATTCCACGAAGGTCGTCTGCGTTGTGAAGGAGAAGTGATTTCTCGGAAAACTCAGATGGGGTCTTTATA
>JAJQGF010000333.1 GCA_021200695.1 Lachnospiraceae bacterium | reverse complement strand
GCTGACGTTTTCCACCAGCCCATTTCACAAAAGGAGCGACACTTGAATAACTCATATTGATTACTCTTCTCTGTGTCCACAAACGGACAAATTTTTACATAACTATTATACTTGCAAACACATAAAATAACAACCACATCCTTCACTCTTTGTGAATTAATTTACTTTTGCTATACCTGATAATATTAGCATATGGCGGATGCGTACAAATAAAGTCAATATGGCTGTCTTTAATAAAATGTAAATCTGTTGCATCTGCATTTCGTGTAAAAATCTTTAAATTTGTTGCACATTGGAATTGTAAATTTGTTTCAGAAATTGAAACTGACTGCGGATTGATATCGACACCTGCCGCATTACAACCAAGTAGCTTTGCTTCTACTAAGGTTGTTCCGCCACCCATAAATTGATCTAAGAACCAATCACTTGGATTTGAATAACGAAGTATCAAATTTCCTCGATACTTGCCTGAATGAACTGCCCAGCCGCCTCTATCCGGGAAAGAACAGACTGTTGTTTGTTCAGGCTTAAAATTATGGGGTTGTAAACTTATAAGTCATACCGCCTTCTTTTTGTTTTCTCATATTGTAACTCATAAACAGATAAAAATTCATACAGTGTTTCTTTCACTATAAGTGAATTTATATTAATTCATGCACATGAGATAATATTCACAAATAGTGAAAGAGGTGTTTTCATGCATTTTCAAAATGATACTGACCTATATAGTGTTATAGGCGCAAATATAAAACATTACAGAGAACAACGACACTTAACTCAGGTACAGTTAGCAGAACAAGCAAAAATCAGCCTCAGCTACATTTCTAAAATTGAAGCCTCCGGTTGTAATAAAAGCTTATCTATTTCTGTTCTAAATCAGATAGCTAATGTACTTGATGTTGAAATTATTGAATTTTTTAAGGAGAAATCCACATATGACACTAATAATTAATTATTCGTTACCCTTAGGAGACCGCATCTCTATGCGAGAGAACCTAATTAAAACATTTCTTCGTGAAAATCCCGGCACGGGAATAGGTAATAATGCCTCTCGCTACCATTACAATGTTGAACATTTTTTTGATTATGGTATTTTTCTTAAACGACCAACCCAATTAAATAAAGGATTTGATTTCACTGTTAACATTGATGGACTATTTTTCAAAAAGAATCGCCGATATTCTAATCCAAGCCACCAGGATATTATAGATGCTCTAACAGATTGTCGGATTAATTTTCCCGATATTTATCCCGACATTTCTCACGAACTACAACAAATATACTATTGCCAAAATATTATCCTCGTTCAGTCTGGTGCAACTTTTTCTGACTACGAAGGTAACGACCATCCCATAGAAATCATTCTCCTTGCTGTAAAATGGTTATTTATGGAACAAGACTGTGCTTATTGGAATTACTCAGGACGAGCTATGTTCTACGAAGTCTTACAAGAAAACGGACTAATTTAGCTTATTTATATAGCCAGAGCTGATTTCATTACTCTGGCTATTTCCATTACCTTCTTCTTTCAATATCAAAATTTTCTCCCAATCTATTCTCTAAACTTAGTACAGACTATTAATGCACTATATCCACAGCATTACGGTAAAGTGAAACTTTTTTAGCATAAGAATTAATACTCGTAATATTATAAATCCCGTCCCATTTTTTTCTAGATACATATTCTAAAAGTTCTTTATATAATTTACAAGCTATCTCTATAATAGAACGATTTATTTAAATCTAATCATCCATTCTTGTTTTATTACCGCAAGTTAAAAACACTCCATCTCCCGGTTCAGTTGGATTAAAATCCTAAAAATTTATCAAAATCGGAAAAGGAAAATCCTCTGTACCCACTAACGGAAAATTGCAGAACAATTTGGATTGTTGCTTAGAATATGGCAGCATTTCGTCTGCAATTTCTCCTAAATCAAGGATAAAATTCGGTCCGTAAAATGTGGATAAACCTTATTTGTAAAACATCAGATGATTTATCGTCGCACCCGAAAACCCGGTAAATAACTTCGGATGTTCTTTCACCGCACTCAAAAAATCTTCATCCTCCATCAAATACGGCAAAAGTCTATATGTAGCATCTCCACCGATTGCACAGATAATCCCTGCAATGGAATTATCCATAAATGCAATCTTTAAATCCTTTGCCCTCGCCTCTGGATGCTCTTGTAAATATTTTATCCCTACTAAAGCATTTTCCATAAATACTGGTTCCAGCCCATATTCTTTTAAGCGTCTGACACCTATCTCTATATTGTGACTACAAAATTCCTCACCAAGCACTCCATTGGAAAGACTTACAATTGCGACTTTGTCACCTTTTTTAGGTTTTCTTGGGTATTGCATAAAATCACCTATTTTTTCCAAGTTTAAATAAGTTCCATCTCATCATTCATTTTCACAAATCCATACTTCTCATACAATGGACCCCATGTCCGTTGCCTCTAAGGAAATCTGTAACACACCCTGTTCAAGCACCTCGGTAGCAGCTTTTGTTACTCTTATATCC
>JAJQGF010000039.1 GCA_021200695.1 Lachnospiraceae bacterium | reverse complement strand
ATACTATATATGGATAAAAATAAAATTAATGCCTTTGAAGCTGCAAAACAAAAAATAATAGGTGTAGACAGACAAAGCCTTGGAATAGGTACTCTTTCTGAAAAAACTGTCCATGCCGTTTTAAAAAATTATTATACATTAAATGAAAATAATCAGGAAATTCCGATAGGAAACTATATTGCTGATATATTTCTTGACGGAAAAATAATAGAAATACAGACCAGACAATTCAATAAGCTTCGTGATAAGCTTAAAAGCTTTTTGCCGATTTATCCCGTCACTGTATGTTATCCAATACCGAGGGAAAATATATTATATGGATAGACACTGAAAGTGGTGAATTAAGCAAAAAACGCAAATCCCCAATTAAAGGAAATCCTTATATGATTTTTCCTGAATTATATAAAATTAAGTCTTTTTTAAAAGAACCTAATCTGAGCTTCAGAATTATTATGATGGATATGGACGAATATAAGCTTTTAGACGGTTGGGGTAAAAACAAGCATAATAATTCAAGTAAGTATGACCGTATTCCTACCGCTCTTGCTGATGAAATAGAAATAGACTGTCTTATGGATTATATGCAGTTTGTGCCATATGAGCTTCCTGAACAATTTACAGCAAAGCAATTCGCCAAAGCAGCCCATATTCAGACTTCTTTGGCGAGTGTAACTTTAAATATCTTATATTATATTGGAACTGTCAGCCGAGTCGGAAAAAACGGAAATTCATATATTTATGAGGTTAATGAATCATAACTATCTTTATCATAAAGAAATTTTAATATAACAGGTGTAGCAATACTTGATACAATTATAAGCAAAATAACTGCAGTAAAATAAACAGGAGACAGCATTCCGACAGAGAGTCCCTTTTGCGAAACAATAAGTGCAACCTCTCCGCGGGTCATCATTCCGACACCTATCTTAAGAGAATCTCTGTTTTTAAATCCACAGGCCTTAGACATTAATCCGCAGCCTATTATCTTACATATAAGAGCTACAATAACAAATCCTATGGAAAATAATATTATTTCACCGGTTACATTATCTATAGTAGTTTTAAGCCCTATACTTGCGAAAAACACCGGACCAAAAAGCATATAGGAATTGGTATCCATTTCACCTGCTATGTATTCTGAGTCCTTAAGTGAACATAAAATTATTCCTGCTACATAGGCTCCCGTTATATCAGCTATTCCGAAATAAACCTCTGCTACATAAGCAAATATAAAGCATATAGCCAATCCAAGAATCGGTATTCTTCTCGTATGAGGATACCTGAAATCCACCAGCTTAAACAGCTTATACAGAATATAACCCACAATAAGTGCCATTGCAAAGAAAAGTATGGTATCAATAATAACTTTTCCGGAATTTGAATCGGGATTTTTAAAGCCTATTACAAATGTAAGAACAATAATGCCTATTACATCATCTATTATAGCTGCGCTTAAAATAGTTGTTCCTACCTCTCCCTTAAGCTTTCCCATTTCCCGAAGCGACTGCACTGTAATACTGACACTTGTAGCAGTCATTATTACACCTATAAACAAAGCGCTGTAAAATTGCTCTGAACCAAAAGGAGTAAATCCATAAAATGCCATATACAGTAATGTTCCGCCTAATAAAGGTATAAATACACCTGCACATGCAATTAGAAACGCTTTAAAGCCTGTTTTCATCAGGTCCTTTAAATTAGTTTCAAGACCCGCAGAAAACATTAACAGTATTACACCTATTTCAGCCATCTGTGACAGAAAATCTGTCTGCTCAACAAGTCCGAGAACACTCGGACCTATGAGAAGACCTGCAATAATTTCACCTACTACCTGAGGTGCCTTAAGCTTTCTGGCAAGAAGTCCAAAAAACTTTGAAAAAATCATAATTATAGCTAAATCAAGAAAAATACGATAGGACTCCATAATTTTTACTACTACTCTTCACTTTGAAATGTAGTATCCTCCTCATCTGAAAATTCATCGAGGTAATCATTGTCATCAGAAATATTTTCAACAGCATCGTCTACATTATCAAATTCCCTGTCTCCGTCGGAAATTTTTTCTCTTACCTTAGCCATTCTGGCAACCTTTACACCCTTCTTCAAGTCAATAAGCTTGACTCCCGAAGTAATACGCCCAAGAATGCTGATATCCTCAACTCTTATTCTTATAACTATTCCCTCTGTAGTTATAAGCATTACCTCATTATCATTATTTACAGCCTTTATATTCAGAACATCTCCTGTCTTATCGGTAATCTTATAGCATTTTACTCCCTTACCTCCTCTTTTCTGGAGAGTAAATTCATCCATAAAGGTACGTTTACCCATACCGTTTTCTGATGCTATAAGCAGAAAATCACCCTGACTTCTAAGCTGCATTCCTATTATTTCATCTCCGGGGTCAAGATTCATACCTATGACTCCAATAGAGGTTCTGCCGGTAGTACGTACATCAGTTTCCTTAAAACGGATACACATACCCTGCTTTGTTACAAGAAATATTTCACTGTTCCTATCCGTAACC
>JAJQGF010000185.1 GCA_021200695.1 Lachnospiraceae bacterium | reverse complement strand
GTATATCAGAGAGAGCTTGAGACAAACCTTAATATTGGCAAATCAACGCTTACCGAGGTGCTTCATCTTATGGAGAAAAATGACCTTGTAAGGAGAAAACAGGTAAAGGAGGATAAGAGACTTAAAAAAATTGTTCTTACGGAAAAATCAATGCAGATTAACGAGGAGATTTCAAGGAATATTGCGGAGACGGAAAGCAGACTGAGGGAAGGCATTTCTGATGAGGATATTGAGCTTTTTAAGCGTACAATTAAGAAAATGATAAGCAATATCACGGCTGAAGAGGGCCGGTAAAAATGTGGAAAAGGAGATTGTGATGGTAAAGACAGTTATAAATAATTTACATGAGTACAAAAAAGACTCCATTCTGACTCCGTTTTTTATGATTTTAGAGGTTGTAATGGAGATGATTATCCCGCTGATGATGGCATCGATAGTGGATAATGGTGTTGCAAAGGGCGATATGGCGCACATATACAAAATGGGTGCGTTTATGTTTGTTGCGGCAATAATAGGTCTTACGGTAGGAATTCTTGGCGGAAGGTTCGGTGCGAGGGCATCGGTGGGGCTTGCAAAAAACCTTAGAAAAGCGATGTATGATAACATACAGACCTTTTCGTTCTCAAATATAGATAAGTTTTCAACAGCAGGTCTTGTTACAAGGCTTACCACGGATGTAACCAATGTGCAGAACGCGTATATGATGCTTTTAAGGATGGGTACGAGAGCGCCCTTTACGCTTATCTTTGCAATGATTATGGCATTTACGATAAGTGCGAGGCTTTCAAGCATATATCTGGGCGCGGTAATTGTGCTGGGTGTGATTTTGTTCTTCATAATCAGAAGAACAACCAAATATTTTGACCAGGTTTTCAAAAAATATGACGACTTAAACGCGAGTGTTCAGGAAAATGTATCAGCGATAAGAGTGGTCAAGGCATTTAACAGAGAGGAATATGAAAACAAAAAGTTCACAAGGGCGACCGGAAATCTTTATAAGATGTTTGTTAATGCGGAAAAAATGATGGTGCTTAATATGCCGATTATGCAGCTTACCATATATATATGTATACTGCTGATTAGCTGGTTTGGAGCCAAATCAATAGTGGTGGGCACACTCACAACAGGCCAGCTTATGAATCTGCTTACCTACTGCATGAATATACTTACCAGCCTTATGATGCTTTCGATGATTTTCGTAATGATTACAATGAGTACGGCAAGTCTCAAGCGTATAGGAGAGGTGCTGGCCGAGCGCCCTGATATTACTAATCCCCAAAATCCTGTATTCAATGTGGAGGATGGAAGCATTGAGTTTAGAAATGTAAGCTTCAGCTATAATAAAAACAGTGAAAAATCCGTGCTGAGCAATATTAACATTTCCATAAGCGCGGGCGAGACGATAGGAATTCTTGGAGGGACAGGAAGCGCAAAGACGAGTCTTGTCAATCTTATAAGCCGTCTGTACGATGTGAGTGACGGCGAAGTATTGGTGGGAGGAAGGGATGTAAGGTCGTATGACCTTGAAACCCTTAGAAACGAGGTATCAGTAGTGCTTCAGAAGAATGTGCTTTTCTCGGGTACAATACTTGAAAACCTGAGGTGGGGCGATGAGAATGCCACTGAGGAGGAATGCGTGAGGGCATGTAAGCTTGCATGTGCCGATGAATTTATACAGAGAATGCCGGATAAATATAATACTTATATTGAACAGGGAGGCTCTAATGTGTCGGGCGGACAGAAGCAGCGTCTCTGCATAGCGAGAGCGCTTCTGAAAAAGCCCAAGGTGCTTATACTTGACGATTCCACAAGCGCTGTTGACACGGCGACGGATGCAAGAATAAGGAAAGCCTTTGCCGAGGAGATACCCGGAACCACCAAAATTATAATTGCACAGCGCGTATCGAGTGTTAGCGCCGCAGACAGAATCATTGTCATGGACGACGGTGAGATTGCCGGCTTCGGAACACATGACGAGCTGCTGGAGAACAATGAAATATACCGTGAGGTATATGAATCTCAGACCTCAGGCGGCGGTGATTTTGACGAGAAAGCAGGTGAAGAATAATATGGCAGAAAAGGTTAAGGAAGTAAAAATGGGACCCGGACAGAGAGGAAGGGGACCCAGACCAAAGGTAGAGAATCCCGGGAAAATATTTAAAAGACTCTTTTCATATTTATTTAAGTATTACGGAATTCAGCTTGTGATAGTTGCAGTCTGTATTTTTATAAGTGTGCTTGCCAATGTTCAGGGGACAATGTTTACAAAGACATTGATTGACGACTATATAACACCGCTGCTTGAGAGCGAGGTGCCGGATTTCGGCCCGCTTCTTAATGCAATATTGCGCGTGGCTGTATTCTATTTTATAGGCGCTGCGGCTACCTGGATATATAACAGGATAATGGTAAATGTGTCACAGGGCACTCTTAAGAAAATGCGTGACGATTTGTTTACGCATATGGAGAGCCTTCCAATTAAATACTTTGATACACACTCACACGGCGATATTATGTCTATATATACAAA
>JAJQGF010000236.1 GCA_021200695.1 Lachnospiraceae bacterium | reverse complement strand
CGTACATAGAATATATCATTTGAATCAGTCTCGTATTCAAGCCATGCACCACGGTTTGGAATTACTGTACAGGAAAATAAACGCTTACCAATCTTATCATGCCCTATGGCATAATAAATTCCCGGAGAACGAACAAGCTGACTGACAATAACACGCTCAGCGCCATTGATAACAAATGTCCCAGTCTCTGTCATAAGGGGAAGGTCTCCCATGAAAATCTCATGCTCGCTGATTTCCTCTTTCTCCTTATTGTAAAGGCGAACCTTAACCTTTAAAGGAGCTGCATAAGTAGCATCCCTCTCCTTACATTCTTCAATAGAATACTTTACGTCATCACGGCAAAGCTCATAGTCAACAAATTCCAAGCTTAATGAGCCACTGTAGTCAGCGATGGGGGAGATATCCTCAAAAACCTCTTTCATTCCCTCATCAAGGAACCACTGATAGGAGTCCTTCTGAACCTCTATCAGATTGGGCATCTCCAAAACTTCCTTCTGTCTCGCATAACTCATACGCATAACCTTGTTGCCGTCGATTGGGCGTATTCTGTTTTTTTCCATTGACATTTCACCCCGTTCTTTCTGATTTATAGCATAATTGCACAAAAATAAGCATAGCACAGCACAATAGTGCACTATCCATGCTACCACAAAAAGGAAAAGAGGTCAAGCAGAAAATATTTAAATTATTCTAATTTATCTGAAACTGTAAATGAAATTTATACCAAATTGGTTATTATATGAAATGAATGTCCTGAAATTACTGTTTATAAAGAAGGCTGCCGCTTAACAAATAAAATTTGTTAAAAACGACAGCCTTCTTTTTGCAATCTAAATACTCAAAAGGATAATTACTTAAGTGTAACCTTAGCTCCAACTTCCTCGAGCTTCTTCTTAATCTCCTCTGCCTCTTCCTTAGATGCGCCCTCTTTTACAACCTTAGGCGCGCCATCAACAACATCCTTTGCTTCCTTAAGTCCAAGACCTGTTACTTCACGAACAACCTTGATAACCTTAACCTTTTCAGCGCCTACCTCGGTAAGCTCAACATTAAACTCTGTCTGCTCCTCTTCGGGTGCTGCGCCCGCACCTGCTGCTGCAACTACAACACCTGCTGCTGCAGATACACCAAACTCCTCCTCGCAAGCCTTTACAAGCTCGTTTAACTCTAATACGCTTAACTCTTTGATAGCATCAATAAATTCCTGAGTTGTTAATTTAGCCATTTTAAATTTCCTCCATTTTAATTTTAAAATTTGTTAACTGTAGATTTTCGTCTTATTCAGCGTCTGCTGCCGGAGAAGCCTCCGCTGTGGAAGCGCCGCCTTTTTCAGCAATCTGATTAATAACACGTGCAAAATTGGTAATGGGACTCTGCATGCTTCCAAGCAATCTGGAAATAAGAGCCTCTCTTGAAGGAATGCTTGCAATCTCTGCCATTCCCTTTGCATCATAGACAGCGCCCTCTACCACACCTGCCTTAATTTCAAGCTTGTCAGCCTTTTTAGCGAAATCTGCAATAACTCTCGCGGGCGCAGTTGCGTCTGTTGCTGAAATTGCTACTGCCGTAGGTCCTTCAAGGTAAGGCGTAAGAGACTCAAACTCTGTTCCCTTGAACGCAAAGTTTAAAAATGTGTTCTTATAAACCTTGTAGGTCACTCCTGCCTCACGAAGATTTTTTCTAAGCTGTGTGTCCTGCTCAACGGTAAGTCCGCGGTAATCAACCACAACTACAGACTGCGCATCCTTGATGCTCGCAGAAATTTCTTCAACGATGGGCTTTTTTAATTCAACCTTTGCCATTTTTTTACCTCCTTATAGAATGGAGCCGAAAAAAATCTCCCTGAAGACTCAGAGAGATGAAGTAATCTGAATAGTAAACTCTTCTCCTCGGTAGGACTTACGCTTCAACCCATCAGAGTCTTCAGCACCTACTGTCTTCGGCTTTGGTCTTAACAACCTTGCATATAATAACACAGAGGGCAGACATGTGTCAACCCCCTGAATTATTCTTTGTACATATATAATTTCAATTATAGCTTTGCTGCATTTACCTTTATTCCAGGGCCCATCGTGCTGGTAAGGGTAACGCTTCTCAGATACTGTCCCTTAAGCGCGCTTGGCCTTGCCTTTATTATAGCCTCCATAAGAGCATCAAAGTTCTGCTGAAGTGCCTCTTCGGTAAAGGAAGCCTTTCCGACAGGAACATGTACTATGTTGCTCTTATCAAGTCTGTACTCAATTTTACCGGCTTTAATATCATTGATAGCTTTTGTAACATCCATAGTAACCGTACCGGCTTTAGGATTGGGCATAAGACCCTTAGGTCCGAGCACCTTACCGAGACGTCCTACAACGCCCATCATGTCAGGTGTTGCCACTACAACGTCAAAATCAAGCCAGCCATCATTCTGAATCTTAGGAATAAGCTCCTCTCCTCCAACGTAATCAGCTCCGGCAGCCTCTGCCTCGTTCAGCTTATCTCCCTTTGCAAAAACAAGAACCTTTACGGTCTTTCCTGTTCCGTTGGGCAGCACAACCGCGCCGCGAATCTGCTGCTCTGCATGACGTCCGTCACAGCCAGTTCTGATATGCACCTCAATGGTCTCGTCAAACTTAGCGGTTGCAGTCTTTTTTACCAGGGCAACTGCCTCCTCCGGCTCATAGAATTTTGCACGGTCTACAAGCTTGGCAGCCTCGGTATACTTCTTACCATGTTTCATATTTTACCTCCTAGGTTCCAGCGACAACCTCAGTTGTCTCCCAAATGCGTTATTATTGTTTTTGTTGGCATTACTCTTCTACAGTAATACCCATGCTTCTTGCAGTACCTGCAATCATGGACATTGCTGCTTCGAGTGATGCTGCGTTAAGGTCGGGCATCTTAGTCTCAGCAATTTCCTGAAGCTTTGCTTTGGAAATGGTCGCTACCTTTGTCTTGTTAGGTACTCCAGAACCAGACTTGATGTTGCAGGCCTTCTTTAACAATACTGCTGCAGGAGGAGTCTTTGTAATGAAGCTGAAACTTCTGTCTGCATATACAGTAATGACTACAGGAATGATAACATCTCCCTTGTCTGCTGTCTTTGCGTTGAACTGCTTTGTAAATTCAACGATATTAACACCATGCTGTCCAAGTGCAGGACCAACTGGTGGAGCCGGTGTAGCTTTGCCGGCAGGAATCTGTAACTTAATATAGCCTTCTACTTTCTTTGCCATTGTGGCACCTCCTATAATGTGGTAAATCGGCGCGAATCCGTCCATGCGGATTTGCTCCCACTGCTGCCGGGGCACATGCCCCATGTGATTTCAGCCGAACCTGATAAAGTCGGCTGCATCCACATATATTTAACCGGAATATTTCCGGATAAATACCCATTTTAAAAATTAAAGCTTTCTGACCTCAGCAAAGCTGATTTCTACAGGTGTCTCCCTGCCAAACAGTTCAACATTGATTGTAGCAGTCTGCTTGCCGTAATCAAGCTTCTGAACAACTCCTACAGTATCCTTCCAAACACCCGCCACAACCGCAATGCTGTCTCCTTCAACAAAATCAATGGATACATTGTCCGTCTTGATGCCCAAAGGTTTCATTTCTGCCTCAGTAAGAGGAACAGGTTTGCTTCCCGGTCCGACGAACCCGGTAACTCCACGTGTGTTGCGCACAACATACCATGTGTCATCATTCATCTCCATATTGAGAAGTACATATCCGGGAAACAGCTTTCTTGAAACGGTCTTTTTCGCACCGTTCTTAATCTCCACAACATCCTCCATCGGCACTCTGACCTCAAGAATCTGCTCTGCAAGACCCTTATTGTTTTCGATGGTCTTCTCAATATTGGCTTTGACCTTATTTTCATATCCGGAATAGGTATGAACCACATACCACTTTGCCTCTGCCATACAATCACCCTCGCTCTATAATGATGTTAAGAAATTTACGCCGTACTGAATCAGATAATCCAAAACAGCGATTATAACTCCCACTACAACTGATATAGCAACAACCGCAACTGATTGCTTTAATGTAGATTGTCTGTCCGGCCATGAAATTTTATTAAATTCAGCTTTAACTCCGGCAAAAAATCCGGGGCGCTTCTTCTTATCAGCAGAATCTTTCATTTCGACCTCCAATTATATAGAACGGATGATTACTTGGTTTCCTTGTGCAGCGTATGTGTCCTGCAAAATCTGCAATACTTCTTTATTTCCATTCTGTCAGGATGAGTCTTCTTATCCTTGGTAGTATTGTAGTTACGCTGCTTGCACTCAGTACATGCTAAAGTAATTTTTGTACGCATTTCTCTACCTCCACGTATTCTGAATTCTTTAATTTTAAGCATAAAAAAAAGACCTAAATCTTATCTCGCTTGCTTAATATACCACACATATTTCCAAACGTCAACCGTTTTTTATGCGGCTTTTACGCTAAATCTTTTTTTTTAAATGCCGATATAATATATGTAATCATGGACGATTCGTGCCCTGAAAAAGGGCATCAAATGGCAGAATGCCGGAAAAGAGGGACAATATGAGTGTAAACGGAGTTACATCAACCACACAAGCCGCCGCGGCTTATTCCTACTCTTCCTCAGGCTCAGTTAAAAAGGAAGAGACCACAGCTGCTTCCTCCACTACATACACGGAGGAAAACGGTGTTATCTATGAGCCTTCAACCGATACAGGCACAGATTCCACCAAAAAGACCTACACACCTGATACAAATCTTATAAACAAGCTCAAGGCAGATGCAGATGCCAGAACCTCACAGCTTCAGAGTCTCGTGCAGCAGATTATGGGCAAACAGGCAACCGCTTACGGAAACGCAACTGATATCTGGTCATTTTTAAAAAGCGGCGATTATACCGTTGATGCCGAGACAAAGGCTCAGGCACAGGAAGATATCTCAGAAGACGGTTATTGGGGTGTAAATCAGACCTCCGACCGTATTATCCAATTTGCCACCGCTCTTACGGGCGGAGACCCGGATAAAATTGAAGAAATGCGCGAAGCCTTCAAAAAAGGCTATGAGCAGGCTGAGAAGAAATGGGGCGGAGAGCTTCCTGAGATTTCACAGCAGACCTATGATGCGGTTATGCAGAAATTTGATGAATTGGCTGAAGCAGCCGGAATATCAACAGAAGGTTAATTCCACGATTACAAATAATTTAATGGCTCTGCCTCCCGGAATATAAATATTTATTTTTTCGGGAGGCAGAGCATTGTCCGGTATTAATTTTTTCATTATTTAAAAAAATTTGTCAACAACCACGCGTCTGCGCCGGAGCATGCAGCTCCCTTTACTTCACAACTAAAAGCTTCTGTCCTTTTTTCAATTCATCACTTTCGAGATTATTTACTCTGCGCAGCTTATCCACAGGTACATAATACTTCTTTCCTATATTCCACAGGTTATCACCGTCCTTAACAACATATATTACCATTCCGGGAAGACTGCCCTGCTTTGACATGTCAAGCTCTGTCACCTGCACCTCTTTTATCAGCTCTGTCGGTATATTCCGGAACACTGTTGTATTAAATGAAATAATAGCCTTAACATCCACCTCTTCACCATCAAGCATAGTAACCTGAAGCTGCTCGACATCACCGCGTACCTTCCCTAAATCCTTTTCTGTTATTTCCGGCACCTCAAGAGTATATTCATAAGGTATTACAGCCTTCATTCCTGCGTAGGGTGAATTGTCATCTCCCGTTATATACATCACCCTGACCATAAGACTTCCCTGAAGAAGAATTCCGTTTTCAACTGCCTGCGTCCGTTCAAGAGATATTTTGCCCTCACTGTGAAGAAGCTGTAATATTCCTGCACTTCCCGCCTCCGCCTTTATATGGTCCGTAATCTTTGTTTTCCCGGTAACCTTTGACAGAAGTCTTCTCAAATACGCTTTACTCGTCACAGTGTTTACTTCTTTCGAAACTCCGTATATATCAGAGATGATTTCCGTTTCCTCCTCCTCATAAACATGAATCGCAATATCAAGCACAAGCTCTATTCCGACCGTTCTCTCTTCGCCGTCAAAATCAGGACGCACTGTTATATCCTGCTGCCCCATGCGATATCCTATATCAGGAAGCATTCCTTCCCTGCACCCATGACAGTCAAGCACACCGCTGAAGGGCAGTGTGGTCTCAAATGAACGTATGGGATGTTCCTCTCCCTCTCCTTCATATAAGATAAACAGATGTACATCTCCCTGTACGGTAAGCTTTTCCTCCATTGCCTTAAATTCAACATCCCCAAGGGATATATTATTCCACAATATCTGAAAAATATTGGGATATGAGGCAGGAAGCGTCACCTCCTCCTTTATTCTGAAAATGTCATTTTTACATATTGCTATTGCGGCAAGCGTCACAGGAACCTTTCTATACTCCACCGATTCCGCGCCGGCAATTCCTATGGGTGCCTCCTCGTCATACACCTCCTCGATCTGGGCATTAAGTGTTATAATCAACTGTATACTCAGCTTTCTGGAATTGATAAGCTCTACCGTCAAATCCTCGGTATCTCCCGTCACATCAACATTGTCGGACGCAGATACACCCTGCATATTTATTTTTTCCTCAAAGGGAATCCTTCCGTCAAGACCAACAAGACTGCTGCCCTCCTCATTGGTATGGTAAAGAATGCTGAAATTAAACATCCCCTTCACCATTACCATATCCGTGCCCGGTTTTATCTCTTCAATAATCACATTACCCTTTTCAAGATTAAGGCTGCTTACATCAGGCTTGCTCTCCGGTATATTCATATCATCCTCAAGAGTAAACTGACTGACCGCCTCCGCCCTGATACGGTCCATATGTATGTTTTTCTTAATAAGCTCCACGAAAAAATACCTCCACACATATACTGATATAGTATATATATGAAGGTATAATAAATTTAAGAACTCTTATAACACTGCGCCCACAAGGTCAGCAATATTTTCCACTCCGTACTTTTCCATATAGGCCTCTATTCCGCTTACAACCTCCTCTGTCACATATGGATTTACAAAATTCATTGCTCCGATACTTACTGCGCTTGCTCCTGCAAGAATAAATTCAATGGCATCCTCAGCATTTGCGATTCCGCCCATTCCAATTACCGGAATTTTTACCTCATGTGATGCCTCATATACCATGCGCACTGCTATAGGCTTAATAGCCGGTCCGCTCATGCCCCCGGTTCTGTTGGCAAGTACAAAACTCCTTTTATTAATGTCAATTTTCATTCCTGTTAATGTGTTTATCAGGGAAATTGCATCTGCACCCGCCGCCTCGGCCGCCCTTGCCATCTCCTTTATATCAGTAACATTAGGGCTTAATTTCATAATAACAGGCTGCTTCGCATACTTTTTAAGCTCAGAGGTTATACCATACAATGCCTCCGCTTTCTGCCCGAAAGCAATAGCGCCTTCTTTAACATTTGGGCACGACACATTAATTTCAAGCATTGCAACAGCAGGTTCATCGCTAAGCTTCTCCACAACCTCCGCATAGTCCCGTACACTTTTACCGCATACATTTACAATTATCCTTGTATCATATTGCTTAAGGAAAGGAATATCCCTTTTCATAAACACATCTATTCCCGGATTCTGTAGCCCTATCGCGTTGAGCATGCCTCCATACACCTCTGCAACTCTTGGCGTCGGGTTTCCCGGCCACGGCACATTAGACACACCCTTTGTTACTACTGCACCAAGTTTATTTAAATCTACAAATTCCCCATATTCCATTCCTGAGCCAAATGTGCCGGAGGCTGTCATTACCGGATTTTTAAAGGTAACTCCTGCTATGTTAACCTGTGTATTCATCAGATGTCTACCTCCTTTGCCTCAAACACGGGGCCGTCCGTACATATACGCGCATTGTTGACATGCGAATGCCTGTCGACATTTGCAGTCTTCACAACACATCCAAGACATGCGCCGACACCACATGCCATGTGCTCCTCAAGTGAAATATAGGCGTCAATTCCCTTCTCTTCAGCGTACATCTTGATTGCGCGCAGCATCGGCATTGGTCCGCATGCATATATTACATCAGCTGATAGCCCGTTAGCTTTAATAGCATCAAGAACATTTCCCCTTGTGCCGGCGCTTCCGTCCTCAGTGGCAATATATACCATACCATTACGCTCAAACTCCTCCTTTAAAAAGAGCGCACAATCCCTATAACCTAAAATTATCTGCTTCTCACATTCTCTCAGCTGTTCTGAAAGCTCCAGCATCGGGGGAACACCTATTCCTCCTCCAATAATAAATACCCTTTTCCCTTTCGCTGCCTCAAGGGGAAAGCCGTTCCCAAGATTTCCGAGGATATCTATACTGTCCCCTTCTTTATATGTTGAAAACTCTTCCGTTCCTCCTCCAACTGTCCGGTATACAATGCGAAGCGCAGGCCTTGTGCCCTTTTCTGTCTGACATATACTGATTGGCCTTGGCAAAAGTCTGCTCTTATCCTTAGGATATACTCCAATGAACTGTCCTGCGCCTGACTGAAGGGCAAAGCCTGTCTCTATCCACATATCAAAAATATTTTCAGCAATCTCTCTCTGGGATATTACTGTTGCTTTTGTCTTCTGCTTCATTATAAAATCCTCTCATATTTTTTTTGACAAATGCTTTTTGCAGGAATAAACAAGCTCTCCGGCGCATATGGTGTTAACCACTTTTCCTTTAAGCTTCCAGCCGGTAAAGGGTGAATTGGAGGCCTTTGAAGCATAGTTTCCGACAGTCACATCCGCCGCAGTATCTATAAGTACCAAATCCGCCGGTCCGCCTTCGGCAATATAGCCTGCATCTATGTGATACATTGCCGCCGGGTTTGTACTCATCGCAGCGATAAGCTGTCTGAGGGTAAGATAGCCCTCACCCACAAGCTCCGTAATTCCAAGTGCAAGCGAGGTCTCAAGTCCGATAATGCCGCTGGGTGCAGCTGTAATCGGCTGACTTTTCTCTTCGTTTGTATGCGGTGCATGGTCGGTAGCAATTATATCTATCGTTCCATCCGCAAGCCCTCTTATAATCTCCTGCCTGTCTGCCTCCTCCCTTAGAGGAGGATTCATTTTTGCAAGAGTACCATATGTTATTGCTGCCTCCTCAGTGAGCGTAAAATGATGCGGAGTAGCTTCCGCATGAATATTAAAGCCTGCCTTTTTGGCATGCCGTATAAGCTCAACGCTTTCCTTTGCACTTATATGCTGTATGTTGACAATGGCTCCGGTCTCGGCTGCAAGCTTCAGGTCGCGCTCTACCAACGAAATTTCCGCCTCTCTTGATGAGCCCTGTATTCCATAGTGGGCGCTTGCTTTTCCCATGTTAATTCCGTTATTTCCTATGTATTCAGGATTCTCCTCATGAAAGCTTATCGGCATATCAAGCCTTGCCGCTCTCTTCATTGCCTCTGTTACAAGCGCCTCGTCCATCAGCGGCACTCCGTCATCTGTAAAGCCCGAGGCGCCATTCCGGGCAAGAGTTTCCATGTCCGTCAGCTCTATGCCCTTCATCTCCTTTGTCACATTGGCGCATGTCAGAACTCTGATGCCAGTCTCTCTGCCCTTTTCAAGAACCTGCTTCAGAGTGTCGGTATTGTCTATATGCGGATTGGTATTCGCCATCATAACAACCGTCGTAAAGCCGCCCTTTGCCGCAGCAGCAGCACCAGTCATAATATCCTCCTTGTCAGTAAAGCCCGGGTCTCTGAAATGTACGTGTACATCGACAAGTCCCGGAGAAACCAAAAGTCCCTCCGCGTTTATCACCCTGCATTTCCCTGAGGGTTTAACAAGCCTTCTGTCAATCTTAACTATTTTATCCCTGTCAATAAGAATGTCATACTTTCCCTCACGATGTGATTTAGGGTCTATAATATATCCATTTTGAATTAAGAGCATGGTACACCTCCGATTCACCTGCATTTCCATAAGTGTACCATGTATTTTTAAAAAAATAAAGCTAATTACTCGAATATTACCGTTGTATCCAACAGTTCAGTCTTTATTACCACATATGGGTATGATTTTGCTGATTTTTCATTGCTGCCATTTTCAGGTCCAAGAAGGCTCGTATTTACATAAATTGCATTATCAGTCAGGTAAAGCTCATTAACAGTGATGCTGTAACCGCCCGTGGACTGCTCTCCATAGCCGATGCATATGTACAGATTACTGTTGTCGCTGTATGTAAGCTTAAATGGCTCTGTCATCCTTTCATCTATAATTGTCTTTAATTCATCAGGCACTACATCCTCCGAAAGGATAGTAAAATCAAGGTCACGAAGCTTTATACGCTCCTCCGACGTAAAAGAGCACCCGGCAAAAGATAATGCTAAAATTATTGCCGCCAATAAAGTAAATGCTTTCTTCATATAAAACCCTCCGGTATTTAAGCGGTTCACTGCACTTTTCTTTGATTTCATTCAATTTTATGTACACTTTCAGCAAATTATGCTATAATGTGCAAATGGCATTATTTCGTCAATTAAACGAATATGATGCATAGTAAATATAAGGGATAATATATAGGAAAGGTACTATTATGATACGACTTTTTTTAGTGTCCGCAGCAGTAATTCTATTTCTGATTCTGGCAATACCTGTTATGCTCATAGAATGGGTAATAGGCAAATTTAACACCAATTTAAAGGACATAAGCTCACTCAGAATAGTTCAATGGGCATTTCGCGTTGTTATGCGTGCAGCAGGAACCAATATGGTTATTATCGGTGAGGACAGGATTCCGAAGGACACCGCGGTTTTGTATGTGGGAAACCATCGAAGTTATTTTGATGTTGTAATGACCTACATGAGAGTACCGAGGCTTACAGGATATATAGCCAAAAAAGAAATGCTGAGGTGGCCTCTTCTGAGAACCTGGATGAAATATCTTCATTGCCTGTTCCTTGACAGGGATAATGTCAAGGAGGGCCTCAAGGTGATTCTTACCGCCGTTGACAAAGTAAAACACGGAATATCCATATGTGTTTTTCCCGAGGGTACACGCAATAAAACACCCGACACCTTCCTGCCCTTCCATGACGGAAGCTTTAAAATTGCAGAAAAGGGCGGTGTGCCTGTTGTTCCAATGTCAATCGTTAACTCGGCGGACATATTTGAGGACCATCTTCCCAAAATAAAGAAAACCACCGTTGTCATAGAATACTGCACACCGATTTATATGAACGAATTGGATAAGGACACAAAAAAGCATATCGGAGGCTATGTGTCACAGATTATACAGGACACCTACTTTAAAAACAAAAAAGAGTATTTCGGGTAATAGGTAATAGCATGATTAAAAAGGAAGCTGCCGATTGGCAGCCTCCTTATTCCCACAGACATTTCAAAATTGCGTCCCCATATTTATC
>JAJQGF010000275.1 GCA_021200695.1 Lachnospiraceae bacterium | reverse complement strand
GTATTATAAGAGTAATATAGGAAATATTTAAGAGACTGTTACATGATTCGTCAATATCCGTCATATCACTGTGAATTGCTACATAACCCCTTACCTTGTAATTTGACGTAATTGGGGCAAGCACTGTTAAAACATCCGTATCAAAATTTCCAAAAAAATCTCCCACAGTATAGTAAGAACCATTGGTAATTGTAGGGTCGAAATTTTCTACCATGATAATCTCATCCACATTTATGGGTTCTCCTGTATCAAGCACAATTCTACCTGATGGATTAATTATTCTTATTTCGGAATTAAGGTATATTGCAAGGGAGTCAAGCTGTGTCTTAACTGTCTCAAGTGTGGTTTCACTTGTATATAATCCGCTTGCATAGGTCGAAGCAATAAGAGTAGCCTCGGAATACAGGTTTTCGGCTTTTGTTCTTATTAAATGCTCCTTTGTCATGCTGGGAACAAAGGTTGTAATGATAATAAATCCAAATACACCGAAAATAAAATATGCCAACACAAATTTAAGATATAAAGTTTTTTTCATTTTAAGAATTAACCTTTCATAACCTCAAATTTATAGCCTATACCCCATATTGTGGAAATTTTCCAATTAGCATGGTCTTTAATTTTTTCTCTTAGGCGTTTAATATGAACATCAACGGTACGAGTGTCACCTATATATTCATAACCCCAAATCTGGTCTAAAAGCTGTTCTCTGGTAAATACATGATTCGGTGAGGATGCAAGAAAATATAAAAGTTCAAGCTCTTTTGGAGGCATATCCACCGTATGTCCCATATAAATTACTGAATAATTAGTTAAGTTAATTATAAGCTCAGGATATTCAACACATTTGTCATTAGGATTTTCTGCCGCAATTCCGGAAGGCTTGTAACGGCGTAATACTGCCTTTACTCTTGCCACAAGCTCTTTTGAATCAAAGGGCTTTTCTATATAATCATCAGCACCAAGCTCAAGTCCGAGAACCTTGTCAAATATTTCTCCCTTTGCCGAAAGCATAATTACAGGAGTTGAATATTTTGCCCTCACTTCACGGCATACCTGATATCCGTCAATTCCTGGAAGCATTAAATCCAAAAGAATAAGATTAGGCTCGAAGCTGTCCATAAGCGGCATAACGGATTCGCCGTCATTTACAATCATTGTCTCATAGCATTCCTTGGTCAGATACAGCGATATAAGCTCGGCAATATTATTATCATCATCTACAATAAGAACCTTTTGTTTAATTGCCATATAATCCTCCATATTATTGTAAATAAGAATAGTCTGATTTATTTAAAAGTAACTATTGTAACACCGGCATCTCCCTCGCCATATTCACCAAGCCGGTATTCTTTGACATATTTAAGCTTTTTTAAATGCTTATGAACAGCATTTCTAAGAGCTCCGGTACCTTTTCCATGCACAACTCTTACGCTTGGGAGATGTGCAATATATGCGTCGTCAAGATATTTATCAAGCTCGGCAATAGCCTCGTCAACGGTTTTTCCCAGGAGATTAATTTCAGTAGATACTGATATAGATTTTGACATTTTAATTTTTCCCGTTTCGGTACGCTTGAATGAAGGTGTCGTTACCGTAGCTTCGTCTGTATACGCAATATCCTTTATATTTGACTGAACCCGCATAATTCCACATTGTATAAATAAATTTCCTTTTGCATCCGGCAGGGAATTAACAATTCCCTTTACATTCATTGATATAATTTTAACCGAATCTCCCTTTTTAAGCTTATTCGGGTCAACAGTCTTTTTGTTCACTTTATTATCATTTGAATCGGACAATGTAAGTCTGCTGTTTTTTTCATTTATTCTGCCGCGTATATTCTGTCTCTTTTTTTCCAATTCCTTAATATCTGCATTGGCGCCTAGTCTGTTAATGTCGCGTATTGTCTCGTCCGCAACCTCTTTAGCCTCCTGAAGTATTGCTCTTGCCTCTTCATTGGCTCTGCGTAAAATTTTATCCTTTGCGTTATCAAGCCTGTCATTTTTATTTTGAAGCTGTTCCTGTAATAATTTGACGCGTTCTTTATATTCTGCAATTTCCCTGCGTTCCTTTTCAATAGTCACCCGACTCTCTTCAAGGTCTGCAATAACGTCCTCAAAGCTTTCGTCCTCTTTGCTCAGCTGTTCCTTTGCCGCATTAATAATTTCATCAGAAAGACCAAGCTTTGATGAAATGGCAAATGCATTACTTTTTCCGGGTATACCTATAAGCAGCCGGTATGTGGGGCGGAGTGTTTCAACATTAAATTCACAGCAGGCATTTTCTACATGAGGAGTAGAAAGAGCATATATTTTTAACTCACTATAATGGGTGGTAGCCATAGTGCGTATACCTCTGTCATGTAGATGATTAAGAATCGCAATGGCAAGAGCAGCCCCCTCCGTTGGGTCGGTTCCGGCACCAAGCTCGTCAAACAGACATAATGAATTATCATCTGCGTGATTTAAAATACTGATAATTCCGGTCATATGAGAGGAAAAGGTAGATAAGCTCTGTTCAATACTCTGTTCATCA
>JAJQGF010000289.1 GCA_021200695.1 Lachnospiraceae bacterium | reverse complement strand
GGGAAATTATGGTAATTTAAAAAAGTAAATTAATAAAAAGTCTTGACTCTGTAGCAGTGATAGAGTTTATTATCAATTTTAAGATGAAAAGGCACAAAGGCGTGTATCAGCAGATATACGCCTTTTTTAGTGCGTTATTCAGCTAAAAACTATTACTAAGGAGGAAAACTTATGAAAAACAATTTTTTGAAGCGTCTTACGTCTGTGGTAATGGCAACGGTACTTATTTTTTTGATGACCGCATGCGGAAATGAGAACGTCAGCACTGAGAGCAATGATATGGCATCTGCATCGGAAAGTGTAAATACAAATTCGGAGAGCTTCGGTGCAGTAAAAACGGAATTGAATTTAGGGGTATCTAATTTGCTGTCTAAGGTATTGGACCCTGCAAAGGACAGCCCAGGTACAGGCTTTGCCCGCGCCGGCATAGGTCAGTCGCTTATGATTTGCAACACGGAGGGTGTGCTGGAACCGTGGCTGGCAAAATCTGTTTCGTCTGATGATAATATTAATTGGGTGGTTTTATTATATGATGACGTAAAATTTTCAAACGGAAATGTCTGTGATGCGGCAGCCGTTATGAACAGCCTCCAATATCTCATGGATAACAATGCCGGTCTTGCAAAATCTTTAAATATTGTCTCTATGGAGGCTGTGGATGAGGTTACCTTAAATATTGTAACGGACGGCATTACTTCTGATTTCTTAAGTTATCTGTCTCATCCGCAGTCGGCAATTCAGGATGTTACGGCGGAGGACATGGATAACGCTCCAATAGGAACAGGACCTTATAAGGTGGACAACTTTATTTCACAGCAACAGATTGATTTAAGCGCAAATGAATATTATTGGGACGGCGCTCCGAATTTTGAAACGGTTCATTATTATGAGTCTAATGATAAGGATGCACTTTGGCTTCAGTTTCAGTCAGGAGAGCTGGACATGATAGTAAGTCCCGGCAGCTCGGATATTGCATCTATTGCAGAGGATGATACTTATGAGGTGGCGACCTCGGCTTTGACTACCAGAGACCGTTATCTGATTTACAATCTTGAGGGTGAATATACACAGGATGTAAATTTCCGGAAGGGAATTGACTGTCTTATTGACAGGGAGACAATTGTAAACATAATTATGAACGGTCTGGCCATTGAAGGAGTGGGCTGTATTCCGCAACACCTGATTATGCAGGAACGTCGTATGATGTGGACAAGGCATTGGAGTATTTTGAGGCAGCAGGTCTCACCGTAGAGGATGGGAAGGTAACTGATAATGGAGAGACTATTGTGCTTAAATATCATACATATGATTCTTTTGCCGAAATGTCAACAATTGTACAGCTGATTCAATATTCCCTTACCTCTGTAGGCATTGATGCGCAGGTTACTTCTACAGCAGATGACATTGATGATTGGCTTGGAGACGAGGGCAACAGCGGCGAATGGGATATTTCAATGGCCTCTATGTTTGCAGTCCCGAGAGGAGACAATTGATGAAATTAAAATTACTGTTGACTCACAGGAAAGGGAAGAGTTAATAAAGGAGGCTGCGTTGAGAGTCGAGGAAATGTGTTATATATCATATTATATGAATCCTACATTTAATATAGCATATAATGCGACTGTAATTGACAATGTAACCGCATACGGCAGTGAACAGTATTTTGTAAATGACGGTATTACTGCAAAATAGCATAGGAAACGGATGATGGGAATGAAAGCAAAAGGAAAAATCAGAAATATAGTAAATGCGGTCATATTTTTCTTTATTCTTTCAATAGTATGCTTTTTGGTGGTTCAGCTGGTGCCCGGAGACCCTGTCCGGGCAAGGCTGGGCGAATCAATAGCTGTTTTATCGGAAGAGGAGATTGAACAGTTAAGAGATTCATATGGCCTGAATGACCCGATTGTGGTTCAGTATATAAAATGGATTGGAAATATTTTTAAAGGGGATTTCGGCAATTCAATTACCTCAGGACAGCCTGTTATTTCTGAAATTCGCAGGACAATAGGTACAACGCTTTTGTTGGCGTTAGGAGCTGTTATCGTTATAGCGGTTATATCTGTTCCATATTTATCAAAAATATCTCAAAGGGAAAAAATAATCTGTTTAAACGGCTGCCGCTTAATATTAAGTGTGGCAGCCGTTTAAACATGCTTTTAATATGTAATTAATCAAATACCTTAAGCGCATTTGTAAAGTCTGTTATCAAATCGTCAGGGCTTTCAATTCCGGTGGATACTCTCATCAACCCACCTGAAATATGCATTTTCTTCAAATCCTTTTCCGGAACATGCATGTGAGAGGAAAGCAGGGGATAGGATAGGGTTGTGCGAATGCCGCCCAATGTCGGAGCATAGTGGGCAATATGCAGCTTATCCATAAAAGCGTTTATTTTTTCCCTGTTATCAGGCATTTCAAAACTGAACATACCGGTTGCAAGATAAGGAGAAGCAAATAGCTTTTTTGCAAGCTCATACTGGGGATGGGTGCTGACGGCAGGATGATTGACACAGTAAACATGAGGATTTTCTGAA
>JAJQGF010000064.1 GCA_021200695.1 Lachnospiraceae bacterium | reverse complement strand
GACATATGCAACGGCAATCTGGGCGACAACAATTATCATCACAGCCTTTGCCGGTCCCAGCACCTCCATGCTTTTTATTACCGTATATGTGATGAATGCTCCTATCGCCCCTCCCAGAAGCATGTACTTCGGCTGTACCTGAAGCACCTGCGTAAGCGGGCTTCTGTCCGTAAAAAGCCATGCACCCAGACACACCAGAAGCGCTGTAGCCTGGACAAATGTATTTGCCGCCCATATTGTTGATGCCTTCGTAACCTGCGTATTAAACACTCCCTGAATACTCATCAGTGCACCTGACAAAAGTGCAATTAAAAAACCGACCATGGTTGATACCCCTTTCCTGCGGAAAAATTATTATCACAAAATCTTCCATAAGGGTATCATATCCCATGACCGGAATCTTATTCAGGTCAAAAGCATGTATGTCTTAATTTACCGTTATTCCTTCAGCCAGCTGATTAAGAAGCGTTTCCGCATCTCCGCCGTTCCATACCTTTGCAAAAAGCACCTCCAGCTGCATCCAGAAATCCCCCGTCTCCATCATCTTAGGAAGCGGAACGCTGTCTGAATATTCCATAAAAAATATATTGAGGGCCTCCGTCTGCTCTGCTGACACGTTTGCCGATGCCTTTCCAGTCCATGCATAAAGCTCGTCCGCACATTCATTCGCAAGATATGCTGCAAATTTGTTTGCCTCAGTGTTATGCTCTGAATATCCGTTAATCACAATCGCATCTGTCACGGACATCGAACGGCTCTTAAGCTCATCCGTAATATCGGGCATCGTTGCTATACCATAATCATATACGAGGCTTCCGTCCTCCTTTGCCTCTTCAAGACGCCTGACTATATCCGTGGTCGCTATTGTAAATACAGTCCTTCCGTCTATAAAATCCTGTACTACAGAATCATATGTCACGCTGTCCGATTCTATGGAAAAAAACTGGTTCAGGCTTGCATAAAATTCAAGACACTGTCTCGTCTCGGCATTGTTGATATCTATATCAGCCTTATCATCGCCTATGTCGCCTCCGACAATCATATAATTTCCCACAAACCAATAATTATAGAAAATATCTGAGACATCCCATTCAAGAATACCCTCCACACCCTCCGGTGCGTCAAAGGTATCCGCAAAATTAAGTATATCACTCATTGTATCGGGAAGCGCGTCAGAAACCTCCGCCTGCTCCTGCTGACTGAGCCATTCCTCTATATAGGTTTCATTGTACACCAGGGCGCTGGTTTCGTAATAAAGCGGATATGCTATAATTTTGCCGTGATATGTTACAGCGTCAATCGCGGCTTTGGGAAAATACTCCGTGCTGCATATTCCCTCAGTATCATTAACCTCACCGGCAAGACCCGCAAGGTACGCTTTTTCAAGAGAATCATTGCTTATTATATACGCATCCGGAGTCTGCTCGTTTTCAACGGACGCGCTGTTTATTGCCTCAAGATATTCACTGCCTGAGACAAGTACCGGAATAACACGCACCTCCTCCTTCTCGCCAAAGGACACCGCCGCACTATTGATATAATCGGTGAGTTCATCATCCGTATACCAGAAATATATTGTTTCCCTGCCCCCAAACAGTGATAATCCCTCGTTGTTCCCGGTGCCGTTTACATCAGCAAGACCTGCATAAAACACTGCCGCAGTCATGGCGGCAACAGCAGCCACCTCAGCAATTTTTTTCTTAAAGCTCATATTTACCCCATAACTGCGCTGCATACTGCGCACAAACATTACATTTCATTAATACTTTTTACCAGAATATCTATCATGTCATCAACATTCTGCTTTGTAATTACAAGCGGAGGAACAAAACGGATAATATTTGCGCCCGCATTTATAAGAATCAGCCCGTTTTCAATTGCCTTGCTGATTATTGGAGCAACGGGTCTGTCAAATACAAGCCCCTGCATGAGAGCTACGCCTCTCCTCTCCGTTATAAAGTCATATTCCGCCATGACCTCATCAAGCCTTTTCTCAAGATAGGGTGCAACCTCCCTGACATTCTCCAATACTCTGTATTCCTCAAATAAATCAAGCACCTTATCCGCAGCGGCACAGGCAAGAGGATTGCCTCCATAGGTAGTACCGTGGTCTCCCGCCGCAAGCGAGCTTTGCCCCACATGCTCAGTCATCAGAAAAGCGCCAATCGGAACACCGCAGCCAAGCGCCTTAGCCGTGGTCATTATGTCCGGCTTCA
The DNA here is from genome assembly GCA_021200695.1 of Lachnospiraceae bacterium. Taxonomy (GTDB): domain Bacteria; phylum Bacillota; class Clostridia; order Lachnospirales; family Lachnospiraceae; genus Acetatifactor. The sequence continues at coordinate 9,171 of JAJQGF010000064.1, read as the reverse complement.
CACCATAACGCTGCCACGCATACATATACCCTGTACGTCCCATTCCACACTGAACCTCATCAAATATGAGCAGGATATCTCTCTCATCGCACAGCGCCCTCAGCTTCTTTAAGAAGTCCTCCGATGCAGGAATAAGGCCTCCCTCTCCCTGAACCGGCTCAAGCATAACAGCACAGGTCTTTTCCGTAACCCTGTCAAGCACACTCTCAAAATCATTCAGCTCCGCAAAGCTTATATTTCCAATCATCGGTTCAAAGGCCTCACGGTATTTTTTGTTGCCCGTCACTGACAGCGCGCCGTAGGTCCTTCCGTGGAAGGAATGGTTCATTGCTATTATTTCATGGTCTGTGCAGCCATCCTTAAGGTATGCATATTTCCGCGCCGCCTTTATGGCACCCTCATTTGCCTCTGCACCTGAGTTGGTAAAAAATACTCTGTCCATCCCAGATGCCCTCTTAAGCTTTTTTGCAGCCTCGACCGCAGGCACATTGTAGTAATAATTTGAGGTGTGAATAAGCTTGTCAATCTGCCTCTTAAGAGCATCATTATACTCCTTATTATTATAGCCAAGTGCAAATACTGCGATTCCCGCCACAAAATCCAGATATTTTTTCCCGTCAGTATCATAAAGATACACGCCGTCGCCGTGGTCAAGCACTATCTGATACCGATTGTATGTGTGAAGCAGAGCTTTCTCCGCATCATCAATATAATTCTGCATTTCTTTACTCATATTTTTCTCCATTTCCAGGTGTCACAAACTCTGCCTATCAGTTTCCACAGAATTTGTCCCGTTTCAATCCCTTTGCAAGATTATCCTCATCTGAAATAATTGCCGTTCCAACACCCTGCTTGGTAAAGATTTCAAGCAGCAGGCAGTGCGGCACACGCCCGTCCAATATATGCACCCTGCTTACGCCGTTTTTTACAGCGGAGGTACAGTTATTCAGCTTCGGAAGCATTCCCCCTCCAATGATTCCGCTCTCTATAAGCTTATCCGCCTCCGATGCCGTAAGTCTTGATATAAATGTGCTCTTGTCTTCAAAATTCTTGTACAGGCCCTCAACATCCGTGAGGAAAACAAGCTTATCAGCTCCTACAGCCTTTGCTATTGCACATGCAGCATCATCTGCATTGATGTTATATGTATCAAATGCCTCGTCAAATCCTATAGGCGCTACAATAGGCAGGAAATCATTATCAAGCAGGTCATAAAGGATTTTAGCATTTACCTCTTTTATATCCCCCACAAAGCCTATATCCTTACCGTCAGAATATTTTTTGTCTACCCTTAACAGGCCTCCGTCCTTACCGCTGATTCCCACGGCCTTTACGCCAAGCTCCTGCACCATGGTCACAAGGCTCTTGTTAACTCTGTTTAAAACCATCTCCGCTATTTCCATGGTTTCTTCGTCAGTAACCCTGAGGCCGTTTACAAACTGTGCCTCCTTGCCTACCTTACCTACCCATCGGCTTATTTCCTTTCCGCCGCCATGTACAATAATGGGCTTGAAGCCTACAAGCTTTAGAAGCGTCACATCCTTTATGACATTTTTTTGAAGCTCCTCATTGTTCATGGCGCTTCCGCCATACTTTACAACGATAATCTTGCGGTTAAAGCGCTGTATGTATGGTAAAGCTTCGATGAGAACCTCCGCTTTTTTCATAATTTCTTCCATGCTCTGTGTGTTATTTTCCATGAATGTGTCACTCCCGATTTTATTTTTTAAAGATAATTACAGCCCTAATATTAACCCGTCTTAAGAACGGTAGTCCGCATTAATCTTTCCATATTCATAGCTCAGGTCACAGCCCCATGCGGTTGCCTCCTCATTTCCCATGTGCATATCCGCAAGAACAGTCACCTCAGAATCAGACAGAAGCCTTGTAGCCTCCTCCTCACTGTAATCACAGGCTACTCCTGCACCAAAAATGTGCATTTTCCCGCTTTTACTGCAAAAATACAAATCCACATTTTCAGGGTCAAACTGTACTCCGGAGTAACCAAGCGCGCAGAGTATCCTTCCAAAGTTCGCATCATGTCCGAAAATTGCGGCCTTTGTAAGAGATGAGCATATAACGGCCTTCGCAAGCGTTCTTGCATTTTCCTTAGTATCGGCATTTATAACCCTACACTCAAAAAGCGCCGTGGCGCCCTCTCCGTCTCCCGCCATCTTCCTTGCAAGATATGTAGTAATGAAATGAAGCGCCTCGCAAAAAGCATCAAAATCACTGCCCTCGGCGGAAATCTCCTCATTCCCTGCAAGTCCGTTAGCCATGACCACAAAGGTATCATTTGTAGAGGTATCCCCGTCCACAGATATCATATTGAAGGAATCCGTCACATCAGCCTTAACTGCCTTTGTGAGCATCTGCTTTGAAATCTTTACATCTGTTGTTATAAAGCATAGCATGGTACACATATTGGGATGAATCATTCCGGAGCCCTTGCACATACCGCCAAGCGTTACCGTTCTTCCTCCGATGACAGTCTCCACGGCAATCTGCTTATGTACAGTGTCCGTCGTCATTATCGCCTTTGCTGCATCAGTGCCCGCCTCAGGTGTGTCAGACATTGCCACGGCAAGCTTTTCAATTCCTGCGGTGATTCTGTCGATTGGAAGCTGATTTCCTATGACTCCGGTAGACGCAACCAGCACTGCGTCAGCAGGAAGGTTTAAAAGCCTGCCCACACTCTCCGCCTCCGTCCTACAGTAATCAAGCCCCTGCCTGCCAGTGCAGGCATTTGCAATACCTGTATTTACAACGACAGCCTGCACAAATTCAGAATTTTCCACAAGCCTTTTATCCCATAAAACCGGCGCTGCCTTCACCACATTGCTGGTAAAGGTGCCAGCCGCAATGCATGGCTCGCTGCTAAACACAAGCGCCATATCCTTACGGTTCTTATATTTGATTTCCGCCTCCACTCCTGCTGCCGAAAAGCCCCTGGCAGCGGTGATGCCTCCTTCTATCTGTTTCATGGCAATCCTCCCTGATAAAATATATAATTCTACTTATTAAATGCTGTAATATTCTCTTCATTCAAAGTAAAATCATAATAATTCAAATCCTCACGCTTTGTCCAGCCTATACAGTTCCAAAAGGCATTTCCAATATCATTGCGTGTAAACGCGATTAGACTTACCTTATTAATATTTTCCGCCTTAAGCGCATTCATGCAGTATACGACCATCGCCTTTCCTATACCCATCCTTCTGTAATCGGCGCGTACACATACATGATACAGGCAGCCTCTCCTGCCGTCATGTCCACAGAGTATTCCTCCTACAATTGAGCCGTCAGAAGCAGCAGCGACAACACTCATACCCGGGTTTCTCTTAAGGAAGCGCCCGACGCCGTCCTTTGAATCGTCTATGCTTCTGATTCCGAAGCCGCTTATTGTCATCCACAGCCCGCGCAGTCCCTCATAATCCTCTATGGTCATTGCACGAATTGTATATTTTTTCTCCATTTTTATAATTCCCTTATATTCTCAAATTATCTGTACGCTACGGGAAGCATGGCACCAGCTCAAGCCCTTCGTCCTCAGGCAGTCCAAACAGCAGATTCATATTCTGTACAGCCTGTCCGGCTGCGCCCTTCACAAGATTGTCCAATGCTCCCATCATAATTATACGACCTGTACGCTCATCAGGCACAAAATTTATATCAACGTAATTGCTGCCCTCTACCCACTTTGTCTCGGGGCATTCACCTCTTTCAAGTACACGCACAAATCTCTCACTGCCGTAATATTTGTCATAAACAGCCTTTATCTCCTCATAAGACGGAAGACTGCCGTCCTGCTTCCTTTTCAGACTTGCGTATTCCGTTACGAGTATGCCTCTGTTCATAGGGACAAGATGAGGTGTGAAATTAATTGTCACCTCACGGCCCGCGGCATAGCCAAGCTGCTCCTCTATCTCCGGTGTATGGCGGTGCGTTGCGACACCATATGCCTTCATATTCTCATTTACCTCGCAGAAAAGGTTCTGTACCTTAGCACCTCTTCCTGCGCCTGAGGTTCCTGATTTTGCATCTACAATAAGAGTGTCGACATCTATCAGTCCCTCCTTTACCATAGGATAAGCGGTAAGTATTGAACATGTGGTATAGCATCCAGGATTTGCAACAAGCCTTGTCCGCTCCGTGATTTTACCTCTGTTTATCTCGCACAGTCCGTAAACGGCTTCATCAATAAACTGTGGGGATTTATGCTCGATTCCATACCACCTTTCATATACACCTGCATTCTTTATGCGGTAGTCAGCTGATAAGTCCACAAGCTTCACCTTTGAGAGGATTTCCTCATTTAAAAGTCCTGCCAGAAAGCCCTGAGGTGTGGCGGTAAATATCACGTCCACCTGTCCTGCAAGCTCATTCAAATCGTCGTCCCTGCATACTCCTTCAACTATCCTGAACATATTTCTGTATACTTCACTGTACTTTTTGTCTATGTAGCTTTTTGAACCGTACCATATAATTTCAGCGGCCTTATGATTTGCAAGTATTCTTACTAATTCTCCTCCTGCATATCCTGTCGCACCTATAATTCCAACCTTAATCATTTTTCCCTCATTTCTGCGCTGCCTTCCCTTCATGCCACTGTCCGCACGGCATCTGTACCGCCATGCAGCGTCCTGAATAAAGTACGCACTTTGTATAATACCACTTTTTTACTAAATGTCTACATTTTTTTCATTTTTATGCATGTATTTTGAATGTATGTGAATATTTTTTCTTTAAATAATGTATACTGACTGTATAATTGTATTTTTATTCACACATTCTCTCACATGTGCGAACTGTATATACAAGCCTGCCTCATATTTTATCCGCATGAAGGTCATAATAAAACATGTACTGCTGTACTATTCCCGCCACTCCCGCGTAGCGCTCAAAATCAAAGCCGTCCGGATAGTTTTCCTCAAGAATCCTCCTGATATGTGTGTCAACCGGGAAAGCGTCCACCTGATGAAGTCCGAACAGGCAGATACAGTTTGCAACCTTTGAGCCTATACCCTTAAAGCTTTTAAGAAAATCAAATGCCTCCTGATAATCCATTTTCGTAAGCTTACGTATGAAATCAGGGTGCTCATACGCATACATATACATGGCGTCAATGTATTCCGAGCGGTATCCAAGTCCCAGAGAACGGTCGTATAAAAGCTGCCTGTCTAACTCTCCCGGTTTCGGAAAATGTCCCACATCCGCCGCCATGCACAGCGCGGCGACACTGTTTTTAATCCGTGGGATATTATTATTCTGTGAAATAAGAAAAGTAATAATCATCTCCCACACATCCTGTCTGAGTATTCTTATGCCCTCGCCGTACTGATACGCAGCCTTAAGATACTCATCCCCCGACTCCCTTATCAGCTCTCCTATCCTGTCGTAATCCGTATCCATATCAAAATAATTCTTCCATATTTCAAGCCACTCCGCCTCGTCACAGGAGAGCTCAAACTCTCCCTCTCCCCTATCATGCATGACAAGCACTCTCCCGAATGCGGGAATCTCATATATTCCTTCCCCCTGCTTTTTCCAGCGGAAGCATTGTCCGCTTTCCGCAATCTGGTCCGGCTTCAAATGATTTATTCTTACAGTATACATGGACTGTGTACCTCTTTCGTCTAAGTCATATTCCTCCTGCACAGGTTACGCCCCATTATATTTCACCCTCTGCTGATATGTCAATCCTGATAAGAATATTAACTCCATATTTTGTATTAGCGAAAGCTCTTGCTTTTAACAGCCTTATGATGTATAGTATTCACAGATTTTAAAAGATTTTTATTAAAATATGGAGGCATATGTAAATGAAAGAAAAAGTTGTATTGGCATACTCCGGCGGACTTGATACGACCGCCATTATTCCATGGCTCAGGGAAAATTTTGACTATGAGGTAATATGTGTATGTATTGACTGCGGACAGGCTGAAGAGCTTGATGGTCTTGAGGAGAGAGCAATATCCTGCGGCGCATCCAAGCTTTACATTGAAAATGTCATTGATGAATTCTGTGACGAATACATAGTTCCGTGCGTTCAGGCACATGCTGTCTATGAAAATAAGTATTTGCTTGGCACTTCAATGGCAAGACCTCTGATTGCCAAGAAGCTCGTTGAGATTGCAAGAAAGGAAGGCGCTACCGCAATCTGCCACGGTGCTACAGGAAAGGGCAACGACCAGATTCGTTTTGAGCTTGGCATCAAAGCACTTGCTCCCGATATAAAGATTATAGCTGCCTGGAGAAATGACAGATGGACAATGGACTCCCGTGAGTCAGAGATAGAATACTGCAAGGCTCATGGTATTCATCTTCCCTTCTCTGCAGACTCCTCCTACAGCCGCGACCGCAATATCTGGCATATAAGCCATGAGGGGCTTGAGCTTGAGGACCCTGCTAACGAGCCTAACTACGAGCATCTTCTTGTACTTGGCACAACTCCGGAAAAGGCACCGGACGAGGGCGAATATGTCACCATGACCTTTGAAAAGGGTGTTCCCACCTCTGTAAACGGCAATAAAATGAAGGTCTCCGAAATTATCAGTACCCTGAACGAACTCGGAGGAAAGCACGGCATCGGTATCATTGATATTGTCGAAAACAGGGTAGTGGGCATGAAGTCACGCGGTGTGTATGAGACTCCCGGCGGAACAATTCTCATGGAAGCGCACCAGCAGCTTGAAGAGCTTATTCTTGACCGCGATACCTATGCGTTAAAGAAAGAAATGGGAAGTCGTTTTGCAAGCCTTGTGTATGAAGGAAAATGGTTTACTCCCCTGCGCGAGGCGGAACAGGCATTTATTGAAAAGACACAGGAATATGTGACCGGTGAAGTTAAATTTAAGCTTTACAAGGGTAATATTATCAAGGCAGGTACAACCTCTCCCTATACCCTCTACAACGAAAGCATTGCCTCCTTTACTACCGGTGACCTCTACGACCATCATGATGCAGAGGGCTTTATAAATCTGTTTGGTCTCTCATGCAAGGTACGCGCCATGAAGATGCAGGAAAACGGTGAAAAGCTTATTTAAAGCCTACTCCGGTTATTATGCATTTCTGTTTATAAGAGGATTTTATGATTATTGATTTTATAATTATTTGCTATGTTCTGGCAGTTAATATTACAGGATTTGTAATCATGGGCATTGATAAAAAAAGAGCTGTCCGGGGTGCATGGCGCATCTCCGAACGCTCTCTTTTTTTGACCGCCATAATTGGCGGAAGTCTTGGCTGCATTATAGGAATGCAGCACTTTCATCATAAGACAAGACATTGGTATTTCAAATATGGCATGCCCGCAATTTTACTGTTGCAAATCCTGCTGATTTTTCGCTTCTGCTGAAAATTTCAATATAAAAGGGAGCTTTTTATGCATATAGCAATTTGTGATGATAACGTAGCCGACCGCAAACAGCTTGAAAGGCTGTTAAAAAAAGAATCCGACCGCCGCGCTGAAAGCAGCGGTATACTTTATACAGATTCCTATGGCAATGCAGCCTCTCTTTTGTCCAATCCCATGCAGTATGATATATTTTATATTGATATGTGCAGGACGGTGGGCATAAGCGGACTCTCTATTGCTACTAAATTGAAAAAAAGCGGTGTTAACGCCACTATAGTAATGTGCTGCTCCGACACAAACTATAGAGAGCAGGAGTTTCCCAAGGGAACGCTTTTCATTGACAAGCCGATAAATGCCTCCGAGCTTTCCAAAAGTCTGGACCATGCGCTTTTAATCAGGGAAAAGGCTCAGCCTCTTATCGAGCTGCGCACGGAGTATGAAACCATTTACGTTACCGAGCCGGATATTCTGTATGCGGTAGAGAATGGCAGATTTACAGAGGTAACGCTGTCTGACGGCCGAAGAGTTAATATTGCTGCTACTGCATCTAATTTTTTTGCCGATGTGGAGAGTCATCCTTCATTTCTCTCTCCCACGCTAAAAACAGTAATAAACTGCCGTTATATCAAAAAAATTATCCTTAATAAGGCTGTTATGTCCGATGAAAGGGTATTTATAATAAGCAGAAGCTGTATTGCATATGCAAAAAGGGCTATGAATGACTTTCCGGAAAAAATATAATAATAAATGCAATCATATAAAGATATGAGACATTTGTAAAGCCCTGCAAAATTAAAAATACGAGGTTATTTATGCTGTATCATTACACCGACTTTACGGCATTAGACGGGATTATCCGATGTGCTGAGCTTAGACTTAACAATATACTGAATATGAACGATGCCGCTGAAATGAGATTATTTATGAATGGCATATGCAACGCTGTCATTGATAAATTAGGCCTTAACGGCGAATATGATGAAATTCTGGAGCTTGAGGATTTTTTTCAGGAGGAGCTTGAGGAGGAATTTCATTACTCTGCCTATGCTGCATGCTTTTCAAAATACCGTGACGACGCCGCACAGTGGGAAAGATATGGGCATTTAGGGCAGGGAGTCTGCATCGCATTACATGAAGAGCTCATACAAAAAATGATAGGAGGCGCCATTTCGCTTCAGGAGGTATATTATCAGGAGGATATGCACGAGCACCCTCTTGTTGACCGGTTCTGCAGCTTAATTAATCAGGATGGCAGCTTTTACGACAAGCTGCCCAGGCTTCAGGCTCTTATGAACGAGGCATGGGTTCAGTCTGCTGCGTTTAAGCATCCCTCCTTTTCAAGTGAAAGAGAATTCCGGCTTGTGGTATCTCCATTTATTTCAAATGAATTTTCCATCGAGCCAAAATATCATGTGGCTTCTGAGAGAATAAAAAAATATTACCCTCTTGAGCTTGAGAGAATGTGCGGAAAGCTGGGGATGCATCTCTCTGATTTGGTGGGTGAAATCATAATAGGACCCACATCACCCCAATCTCTTCCCATATTGCAGGATTATCTTGTTGACAGCGGTCTTACTGTCCTTAAGGACAGGGTAAGCATGTCAGAGTGTCCGCTCAGAAAGCCTTCTTTATAGCATAGAATTGCCGGCTTACACATTAATGCCTCCGTCAAATCCGGCTCTCATCATTTTCCGCAGCTTCCCGTAATTTTATAATAAAATTGCCTGCCCTGTCAGCGCCAGAGCAGGCAATATCATTTAGAACAAAATTATTAATTACTGTGCTGCGGTAACAGAGGTGATATGGGGATTAAC
>JAJQGF010000257.1 GCA_021200695.1 Lachnospiraceae bacterium | reverse complement strand
TCATTTGCCTTTATTACACGCCTGTTCTCCGTGTCCACCTTTTCGATAAGCTGTGCCTGAATCAGTTCCGCAAGCTGTTCTCCCGGCTTACTGCCTGTATAATAGAAAACCTGCGCGCCATGCACATATTCCTCAGGATAACTGTTCTGATGAATACTAACCGCCAAATCCGGTGCGGTCTCGTCTATAATCTCTATTCTCCTTTTCATATCCTGTACCTTTTTATTTGTGGCCGTCTCATCATAAAGGCCCTCACTATCCTCTCTTGTCATTACCACCTCAACGCCGTCCGCCTCAAGATATTTTTTGAGGATAAGCGCAATTTCAAGGTTTATATCCTTTTCAAGAACATTTCCCACTCCCACCTTTCCAGGGTCGTCGCCGCCGTGCCCTGCATCTATCACCACGCGATAACCGCTTTTTTCAGCGATTCCGCCACCTGTTGTACTCTTTGCCGCTTCTCTTCCGACAAAAACCATAGACACAACAAACAGCAGACTCATTATTATTGACAGTACCTTTTTTGAAAATTCGCTCATATTCCATTCCCGGCTCAAGCCCTTATCTTATTTATATGAAGCGTTTTTTCCTAAATGACATTTGCATTGACAATAATTAATATTTAGGTACATTAATTCACAAATCCAACACAAAATTATTGTAAGCTTTTAAAAAATGTAAGCCATAAATAAATGAAAAATGAAGGTATTATAAATGAACGCATGTGATTTGGAATATTATGGGAAATATGCTGATATGCTTATGAGCAGCTGTGATGCGCTGCTTGACGGAATTAACAGTGTATTGGACGGACTCACGCAGGACCCCGAATATGCGCTTGCCGAGCATGTGCGAATCAGGATAAAGAGCTCACAAAGCCTGCGTGGGAAGCTTATAAAACAGGGCTTTGATGAGGATGCCCGCACCGGCCTTACGGTATTATCCGATATTATAGGTGCGCGTATTGTAGCCCATTTCATTGGCGATGTTTATGAAATTCTCGAATGCATTAAACAATCCGGGCTTTGGGAAATCATAAACATTAAGGATTACATATCAAATCCAAAGACAAATGGCTACAGAAGTCTGCATGTCATTCTGCGCCTTCCCTCCGGCTCGCCGGATTTTGAATTTATTATGGCGGAAATTCAGATACGTACCATTGCCATGGACTGCTGGGCAAGTCTTGAGCATCAGATGAGATACAAAAAAAACATTAAAAATATTGATTTGATATCGGATGAGCTTAAAAGATGCGCCGACGAAATGGCATCAACAGATTTGTCAATGCAGACAATCCGTGAAATGATACGCCCTGACAATTAACAGTACAGCGCAAAAGGCGCTTCAGATTGGAGAAAACAATGAAATTACTTTATGCCGAGGATGAGCGCCAGCTTTCTATGGCTGTCACCGAAATTCTGAAAGCCCAAGGCTATGATGTCGATGCGGTTTACGATGGCGAGGAGGCATGGGCGCAGCTTCAAAACAATTATTACGATGCTGTAATTCTCGATATTATGATGCCTAAAGCGGACGGCATACATGTACTTGAAACCATGCGGGAAAATGAAATTTTCACTCCTGTGCTTATGCTTACGGCAAAAAATGATATAGATGACAGAATAGAAGGCCTATCCTCCGGCGCCGACGACTATCTTGGAAAACCCTTTTCCACCAAAGAGCTTATTGCACGTCTCAATTCAATGATAAGACGCAGTGTAAAATACAAAAATGCAATCCTGAGGTGCGGTAACATAGCTCTCGACCTTAGCACGAATGAGCTTAAATCCGACAGCGGAAGCCTGCGGCTTAGCACAAAGGAAAGCGAGCTTCTGGCAGTATTTATAAAAAACAGTGATTACGAAATCACACCACAGAGAATTAACGAAATTTTGTGGAACGGCGCACAGAATGAAAATACAGTGCTTCTGTATATATCATATCTCATAAACAAGCTTAATCAGCTTCATTCAAGTGTCAATATTTCAGAAGAAAAGCAATTATACCGGCTGGGAGGAGTTGAGCCTATATGAAAAAGCTCAGGGAGAAAATGATATCGGTTGTCATGTTATCCACCATTTCCGTCTTTGCCCTCACATGGATTATAGTATGTCTGCTGCTTGTTACATACAACACCAGACAGGCGGACGGCATGACGCAGATAATAAGCGTGTATAACGGAGAAGTCCCCAGAATTCAGGAATTTAAAGAGGATTCCTTTGAAGATATATATAACACAATAAATTTTTTTAATGAGGAATCCGCGTTCAGAACCCGCTATTTTGTCGTTTCTCTGAATGAAGACATGCAGGCACAGATGGCTGACACAGAGCACATTGCATCTATAGATGAAGAAACCGCGTGTGACATGGCGGAGGAGGCTGCGGCAAAGGGCAACACCGTTGGATATATAGGCAAATTCCGCTACAGAATTACAACTGACAATACTGATGCCTGCATTGTAATATTTGTTGACTGCAGCGAGAGCTTTTCTTCGCAGCATGTTACGGCAATTATTCTTGCGACCATTTCCGTAATTTTTACAATTCTGGTTACTTT
>JAJQGF010000246.1 GCA_021200695.1 Lachnospiraceae bacterium | reverse complement strand
GGACATTGAGCCGAACCTTGAGCCCGGAAATATGCTTATGTTTGCCCACGGCTTCAATATTCATTTTGGTCAGATTGTACCCCCTGAGGATGTTGACGTTACAATGATAGCGCCTAAGGGACCCGGACATACTGTTAGAAGTGAATATCAGGAGGGAAAGGGTGTTCCGTGCCTTATTGCGGTTCATCAGGATGCAACCGGAAAGGCTCAGGATATTGCACTTGCGTATGCGCTCGCAATAGGAGGTGCAAGAGCAGGTGTCCTTGAGACAACCTTCAGGACCGAGACTGAGACTGACCTCTTTGGTGAGCAGGCTGTTCTCTGCGGCGGTGTCTGTGCACTTATGCAGGCGGGATTTGAGACGCTGTGTGAGGCAGGATATGACCCCAGAAATGCATATTTTGAGTGTATCCATGAGATGAAGCTCATTGTTGACCTTATATATCAGAGCGGCTTTGCAGGAATGAGATATTCAATTTCCAATACCGCAGAGTATGGCGACTATATTACCGGTCCCAAGATAATTACGGATGAGACTAAGGCTACCATGAAGAAGATATTAAAGGATATTCAGGACGGCACATTTGCAAAGGACTTCCTGCTTGATATGTCTTCTGCAGGAGGACAGGCTCATTTCCGTGCACTCAGAAAGCTTGCAGCAGAGCATCCTTCAGAGAAGGTTGGCGAGGAAATCCGTAAGCTTTACAGCTGGAACAATGAAAATGACAAATTGATTAACAACTAACAGGAAAACTTAATGTCAACTTTTAAAGATAAAATGAGCTCCCCTAAAGGTGCGGCGCCGGAGTATTGGTTTACCGAATGCTACCGGCGGCATCAGGGGCATCCGATGAGGATTCTGCTGGGCATTTATAAGGGAAATTATTATAAGTTTTTACTTGCAATAGTCTTTTTCTTTTTAAAGCATGCCTGTGTATGGGTTCTGCCGATTGTTACGGCGAATATTATAAATGATATAACTACAAATAATCCTGATTTGCTAAATAATCTCATGTTATACACTGGTCTGATGGTCTTTCTGATAGTTCTCAATGTACCTATGAATTATTTGTATACAGACTATAAAAGTCAGGCTACAAGATATGCCGAGACCGGACTGAGAAAAGCGCTTATCTGTAAGCTGCAGGAGCTTTCAATTTCGTACCATATTGAAACCCAATCGGGAAGACTCCAATCAAAAATAATGCGTGATGTCGAGGCTGTTGAGGGTCTTTCAACGCAGATGTTTTTAAGTATACTCAACATTGCGTTAAATATTATTGTCGCGTTGGCAGTTACGGTCAGCAAGAGCATGGTGGTTTTCCTGTTTTTCCTGATAACCACACCCATAGCGGCAGTAACGATGGTTTCCTTCAGAAATGTCATGAAGAAGAGAAATTCTGAATTTCGAAAGGAGATGGAGGAAACCTCTGCAAAGGTTATGGAGATGGTCGAGCTTATACCTGTTACAAGGGCTCATGCTCTTGAGGAGGAAGAGGTGCAGAAGATGAGCGGACAGCTCTTTGCCGTTGCTGAGAAGGGCTATAAGCTTGATTTGGTGCAGGCGCTGTTTGGCTCCGTAGGCTGGGCCATATTCCAGATTTTTCAGGTTATATGCCTTGCGTTTACCGGATATCTGGCCTTAAAGGGAAATATACTTGCCGGGGATATAACTCTGTATCAGAGCTATTTCTCAACTATAGTAAATCAGGTGTCCGCCATTATTACTCTTGTACCTACCATAGCTAAGGGAATTGAATCCGTAAATTTCATCGGTGAGGTGCTGTTATCTGATGATGTGGAGGAAAATGAGGGTAAACCTGCAATAAGCGATGTTAATGGTGAGTTTGACTTTATCGATGTCAGATTCAGGTATCACGGCGGCGATAAGGATACGCTTAACGGACTTAATCTTCATGTTGATAAGGGTGAGACAATCGCCCTTGTTGGTGAATCAGGTGCAGGCAAATCAACAATATTAAATATGGTAATAGGCTTTTATCTGTCAGACAGCGGGAAGCTTCTGGTTGACGGAAGAGAGCTTAAGGATATTGATATGAGGAGTTATCGAAAATATCTTGCGGTTGTTCCTCAGACATCGATTCTTTTCTCAGGCACTATAAGGGAAAATATAGTTTACGGCTGCGGAGATGTTTCCGATGAAAAGCTTGATATGGTTGTAAAGGCTGCAAATCTGAGCGAGCTTGTGGACTCCCTTCCCAATGGGCTTGACACAATGGTGGGAGAACACGGAGGCAAGCTTTCCGGCGGTCAGCGACAGAGAATTTCCATTGCGAGAGCACTTATAAGAGAGCCTAAGGTAATTGTTCTTGATGAAGCTACCTCTGCTTTGGACAGCATTTCGGAAAAACTGATACAGGAGGCTGTAAATAATCTTACAAAAGACAGAACGACATTTATTGTTGCACACAGGCTGTCAACCATCCGTGATGCAGATAAAATAGCGGTAATATCTGATGGACGCTGCGTGGAATACGGCACCTATGATGAATTAATGGGGCTTAAGGGAGAATTCTATAAGTTTAAGAAAATACAAAGCTGATACATTTATATA
>JAJQGF010000151.1 GCA_021200695.1 Lachnospiraceae bacterium | reverse complement strand
CTTCCGGTAAATCTTTGCAAGCTTTTTATAGAGGAAATTTTCGGGGATAATATTCCTGACGAGCTGGACGAGGAGACTCTTAACACATTAAATAAGTTTTTTGAAAATAACTTAAACGTATCGGAAACCTCCAGGCAACTGTTTGTTCATCGCAATACTCTTGTGTACCGTATTGAAAAAATACAGAAGAGTACGGGACTTGACCTGAGATGCTTTGATGATGCGCTTACGTTCAAAATTGCGCTTATGGTAGTGAATTACATGAAATATATAGATAATATGGAATATTAGAGACAACCCTCCGAATATACATGATAAAAAGACGTTTTTAGCATATATATCGGAGGGCAGTTTTATGCTTTATGACAGGAAAATTAAATATCTGGATTATATTGTGGGCGGCGAAAGGCTTCAGTCGGCAGGCTTTGTCAAGGCGGAGGTCAGGGATGAAGTATGCAGGATGCGGATTCATATAAACGGACTGCATCTTACGGACAGCTTCGAAAGGAAGGTAATACTTCGCGGCTCCGACCGGGACAGTTACCTTACAACGGTCAGAATAGAAGGAGGAAGGGGTGACACGGGAGAAATAGTCGCAAATACCTCCCGAATTGGAAGTGGTAATATACCATATTCAGGGCTTGAGGAGATAATTATTCCGATAGACAGGGAGAGGGAGATAAGGTGTGTATGGAGCTTAAATTCTGATAAAAAAGGAGCGGCCTCATTAAAAGAGCATGAACAGGGCATAAATGAACATAATGATGTGCAGCAGTTGGGTGGAAATGATAAATACGTGGACATGCAGGCTGCCCAGATGGTACAGGAGCAGCCACCGCAGGAGCAGCCACCGCAGGAGCAGCCACCGCAGGAACAGCCACCGCAGGAACAGCCATTGCAGGAGCAGTCACCGCAGGAAGAGCCTTTGCAGCAGTATGCTTCCCTGCCGCCGCTGAGATACCCGCTTGAGGATAAGTGGAGACAGCTTTCTGCTTTGTATGAGCATGGAAATATGTTTGGTGAGATGAGTGACAGCCTGCTAATAAGACCCGGAGATTTTGTGATTTTACCGGATAAGTATTACAAGCTTGTAAGCAATAGCTTTCTGCTGCACGGATATCATAACTATGGATATATGCTGCTTGCAAGAACGGAAAAGCGAGGAGAGGTGAAATATTATATATGTGTGCCCGGCTGCTTTTATGAAAAGGAAAAGCAGGCGGCGATAATGTTCGGCTTCGAGAGCTTTGAATGCGGAAAGGATTACATTCAGCCGGGAGATTTCGGATATTATATGATTAGGGTGGAGCTATAAGCCTTCAAAGTCAAACTCGGGTATAAAGCTCTCGTCAGCCGGGTCTCCCTCCTGACAGAAGCCGTTTTCTATCCCCAGCCGGGATGAAAAGGTGAGAATGCGGTTATATTCCTCCTCCGTAACCCTTCTGTTTAAAAAAGGGACATCGGCTATATAAGATAGGGGAGTATATTGCTTCATAATACTGACATATATGTCATTTCCGTAAGTCTCATACAGGTAGCGTATGACCTTTTTGGAATCCCTGCTTTGCCCGGGCAATACCAAATGACGTACAAGCATACCCTTCTTTAACAGCGGAGCTGTATCAGAGGCAGCAGCTTCAAAGACAGGAGGACCGACCTGTCTGTACATTTCCGATATTGCGGCGGATGCCTTATCAAAATAATCAGGTGCATTAGAGCAGAGAGTGCTAAGCTCGGAAGAATAATATTTTAAGTCCGGAAGATAAATATCCACCAGACCATCAAGCAGCCTCAGAGAGGACACCTCCTCATATCCTCCGGTATTGTATACTACCGGAATAGTAAGGCCATTTACCTTTGCCTTTCTCAGAGCTATGCAGACCTGCGGAATAAAATGCGTTGCGGTTACAAGATTTATGTTGTTTGCATGCTTTGCCTGAAGCTCAAGAAAAATTTCCGATAATCTGTCTATGGATATATGTCTCCCGATATTTTCTGTGGCTATGCCATGATTCTGGCAGAATATGCATTTCATATTGCAGCCGGAAAAAAATACGGCACCTGAGCCTGAGCTGCCTGAAATGCATGGCTCCTCCCAAAAGTGAAGAGCGGCTCTCGCCGCAGAAAGCTCCGCTGTCTGGGAGCAGTAACCGGTAACACCCTGTAAACGGTTTGCATGGCATTTTCGTGGGCACAGCGTACAGTCAGCCATATAGTCCTCAGGGAGAACCTGAAAATTATCCGTCAGTTCGCTCATATCGGTGCGTTTATAATCATTTGAAGTATATTTTCCCATAATATATCACTTGTTTTAATTATTGGTCATAATGAAATACCGCACACGGAGGGCGTATACAACTCCGCCCGGCACCCTTACGGCACATGGAAAATTCTGCTTAGTGCTGCTTTGTTCCCAACCTGACACGGTTCGCAGACATCCATTGCGCAAGACCGAGCTTCAACATTGTACACATAACCTCCAATGTACGGCTTTTTAAGTTTATAAGTTTATACAGGATTTGTCAAGACTTATAAGCTTGTAAAAAATTTAACAAATATTGGCAATATGGCAAAAATCAGCGTATACACTTGATTTTATAGAGATTATATGATAAACTACATTCTAACGCAAAGGAGTGTATACAATTATACGGGTACTTTGCGTTGTTTAGTCAGATAAGGAGGAGAATATTATGAAAAAGACTAAAGCTTTTTTAGCTGTTGCCTTAGCTTCAGCAATGGTAGCAGGTCTTGCCGGATGCGGCAGTGACGCTGCCGCTGATGCCAATGCGGGCACGGCTGCCGCTTCAAGTGCGGGAGAAGCCTCAGGAGCTGCTTCAGGCAGTTCTGAAATGAATGTAATGATTGAGACTCCCGTTGAATCTCTGGACCCTCAGCAGGCAACAGACGGCACCTCATTTGAGGTTATTGCGAATTACACTGATGGACTTATGCAGATGGATGCGGACGGTCAGGCAGTAAATGCGCTTTGTGACCACTATGAGCTGTCAGATGACGGCTGCACCTACACCTTCTACATTCGCGAGGATGCAAACTGGAGTAATGGGACACCTGTAACTGCTGCAGATTTTGTGTTTGCATGGCAGAGAGCGGTTGACCCGGCGGTTGCTTCAGAGTACGCTTATATGATGAGCGATATCGGACAGATAAAGAATGCCGCAGAGATTATTGCGGGTGATATGGATAAGAGTGAGCTCGGAGTTGCCGCGCTTGACGACAAGACACTTCAGGTTGAGCTGAATGTCCCTGTCAGCTACTTCCTCTCTCTTCTGTATTTCCCTACCTATTATCCTGTAAACGAGGAGTTTTATAATAGCTGCGGAGACACATTTGCGACCAGCCCTGAGACTACGCTTTCAAACGGCGCTTTCATACTTGATTCTTATGAGCCCGCAGCAACTGCGTTTCATCTGTCTAAAAACGAGGATTACTACGATGCTGACAACGTATCTCTTTCAGGACTCAGCTATCAGGTTATTCAGGATTCACAGCAGGCTCTTATGAGCTATCAGACCGGCGCGCTTGACATAACTCTTGTAAACGGCGAACAGGTTGACCAGGTTAAGGATGATTCAGAATTTATGGCAATCGGCGCAGGATATCTCTGGTATGTATCTCCTAACATTGCAGGAGTTCCCGAGCTTGCTAACCTTAACATCCGTATGGCGCTTACAATGGCCATCAATCGTGAATCAATCACAACAGATGTATTAAAGGACGGCTCTGAGCCTACCTATACCGCAGTTCCTATGGATTTTGCGGCAGGTCCTGACGGCTCGGATTTCTCTGAGGATCAGACGAAGTATTCAGATGTATGCGCATATGATACTGATGCTGCGGCAGACTATTGGGCAAAGGGGCTTGAAGAGCTTGGAATCACAGAGCTTACCCTTGACATGGTAGTAGACGCTGACGATGCACCTCAGAAGGTTGCTCAGGTTCTCAAGGAGCAGTGGGAGACTACACTTCCCGGACTTACTGTAAACCTTACGGTTGAGCCCAAGAAGCAGAGAGTGCAGGATATGCAGGACGGTAATTTTGAACTCGGACTTACCCGTTGGGGTCCTGATTACGCAGACCCCATGACCTATCTTGGAATGTGGATTACCGATAATTCTAACAACTATGGTCTCTGGAGTAATTCTGAGTATGATGCTATCATTGCAGAATGTACCACAGGAGAGCTCTGCACAGACGCAGAGGGTCGTTGGGAGAGACTTTATGATGCAGAAGAGCTTGTAATGAATGATGCAGTTATCTTCCCTCTTTACACTCAGTGTAATGCTATGATGTTGTCCTCAAAGGTTACCGGAGTTGA
Organism: Lachnospiraceae bacterium; assembly: GCA_021200695.1. Lineage (GTDB taxonomy): Bacteria > Bacillota > Clostridia > Lachnospirales > Lachnospiraceae > Acetatifactor. The sequence continues at coordinate 7,534 of JAJQGF010000151.1, read as the reverse complement.
GTTCCACCCTGTAGCACTTAACCGTGTATACAAAAACGCGGTAAAGTCAGAATAATTTATAAGCTATGACATACAGCCGCACTGGAGTGAAATTTAGTGCGGCTGTTAATACTAATATAGGAAAAAGCGAGGAGACAGAAGGTGAAGAAATACGTATTAAAAAGAGTAATTACATCTATCTTTACACTTTTGGCGATTCTGCTGGTTCTGTTTATTCTTATGCAGCTCATGCCGGGTTCACCCTTTAATGATGAGAAGCTGAATGATGACCAGCGCACGGCTCTCTATGTCAAATATGGACTCGACCAGCCAATCGTCGTACAGTTTTTCAAGTATGTTGGGAATATGTTTAAGGGGGATTTGGGCGTAAGCTATAATATTTCAAAGAATACTCCCATTTCGCAGCTTATACAGACAAGGCTTCCGATTTCAATCAAAATCGGCGGCGCTGCCGTGGGCATTGGCGCCGTTATAGGACTGCTGCTGGGGCTTATTGCGGCTCTTAAGCACGATACAATTATTGATTCGCTGTGTACAGTCATTTCCGTAATAGGTGTGTCTGTTCCGTCATATGTTTTTGCGCTTGCGCTAAGCTATACCTTTGGCTTTAAGCTTAGGTGGTTTCCGATGCTGTTTTCACAGCAGCAGATGTTTTCGTCAAGCGTATTGCCGAGTGTGTCGCTGTCTATGTTTACAATGGCTTCTATAGCGAGGTTTACAAGAAGCGAGATGCTTGAGGTGCTTGGAAGCGATTATATGCTGCTTGCGGAGAGCAAGGGAATATCCGGTGCGGCGCTTATTTTCAGACATGCGCTCAGGAATGCGCTTATTCCGATTATTACAGTGCTGGCGCCTTTAATTGTTGATTTAATGACAGGTTCACTGGTGGTTGAAAAAATTTTTGCCATTCCCGGTGTAGGCAGTCTGCTGGTCAATGCAATACAGTCTAATGACTACAATGTGGTTATTTCGCTGAGCTTTATTTATTCTGCAATGTATATTGGAATAATGCTGGTGGTTGACATACTTTATGGAGTAATTGACCCCAGAATCAGACTTGCGAAGAAAGGGGATTAGTATTATGACAAGGACAAAAGCTGTTAACCCCATCGAAAGAGTATCCGCATATACTCCCGAGGCTGCGGATTTTAAACTGAAGGATAATGCCGGAAGGCTTGAGCTTGATGAGAACTTTGCGGCTCAGAGCTTCTGGAAGGATGTGTTTATCCGCTATTTTAGAAAGGCAAGCGCGGTTATAGGGCTGCTTCTAATCGTATTTATTACATTTCTTGCCATTGTTGGACCGGGAATGAATGAATATACTTATTCAGGTCAGGAGCTTAGTCAGAAGAACTTTGCTCCCCGTATTAAAGCATTGGAAAAACTCGGTATTTTTGACGGAAGTGAGAAGATGAGCACCACTACCGGAACGAAAACCGTTAATTATTATATAGAGAAGGGTCTTGACGATGTGGAGTATTGGTTCGGAAGCGATAATTTCGGACGCGATATTTGGACAAGAACATGGTCAGGAGCCAGGGTATCACTGATTATAGCTGTTGCTGCTGCAGTTATAGATATGGTAATCGGAATGAGCTATGGACTTATATCGGGATATTTTGGCGGCAAGGTCGATATGGTCATGCAGAGGATTCTCGAAATTGCCAACGGAATACCAAGACTTGTTATTGTGACACTTCTGCTGCTTGTGCTGCAGCCAGGCATGATAACGATTATTTTTGCATTGATGCTGACTGAGTGGGTTGGAATGAGCCGCATTGCCAGAGCAGAAATGCTAAAGCTTAAAGAGCAGGAGTTTGTGCTTGCTTCGAGAACTTTAGGCGCAGGAAGCTTTTTTATAATTTTCAGGGAGGTTCTGCCTAACATTATTGGACCGATAATTACTCAGGTAATGTTTTCAATTCCCACAGCTATTTTTACAGAGGCATTTTTAAGCTTTGTAGGCCTGGGAATTCCTGTTCCCCAATGCTCTCTGGGCTCGCTTATTTCAGAGGGCTTTAACAGCTTTACGACGCATCCCTATCAGATTATACCGCCTATAGTTGTTATGGCGCTTTTGATGCTTAGCTTTAATCTTGTAGCCGACGGACTTCGCGAGGCGCTTGACCCTAAGATGAAGGAGGCATAATTATGAGTGATAAAGAACAGATTTTAAAAATAAGAGACCTTGATATCACTTTTAAGACCACAGCAGGTCCGGTACATGCCATCCGAGGCGTTAATATTGATTTGATGAAGGGAGAGACAGTTGCCATAGTAGGTGAATCCGGCTCGGGAAAATCAGTTACTATGAAGGCGGCAATGGGTATACTTGCCTCCAATGCAACCGTTACAAACGGTACCATAGAATTTTCATATCACCATGCAGACGGAGCCTATGAGACTGTTGACATTTTAAAGAAGGATAAAAAGTGGATTAGGAGACATATAAACGGCAAGCGTATTGCAATGGTATTTCAGGACCCAATGACAAGCCTTGACCCTACCATGACTATCGGAAAGCAGATTATGGAGGGAATGATATGGCACTTTAAAACGCCAAAAAAGGAAGCATGGAATAGGTCGGTTGAGCTTCTTAGGGAGGTTGGCATTGAGGAACCGGAGAAGCGCATGAAGAATTATCCGCATCAGCTTTCCGGGGGAATGAGACAGAGAGTGGTGATTGCGATAGCCTTAGCATGCAATCCCGACCTGCTTATTTGTGATGAGCCGACTACTGCGCTGGATGTAACGATTCAGGCAAAGATTATTGAGCTTATTCGCAGAATACAGAAGGAAAGAGGCATATCAGTTATATATATTACACATGACCTTGGCGTGGTTGCAAAGGTCGCTGATTATGTAAATGTAATGTATGCAGGCAAAATTGTTGAGAAGGGTGCTATTAACGAGATATTTTATGACCCGAGGCATCCGTATACATGGGGACTTTTGTCTGCTATGCCTGACCTTGATACAGATGACGAGAGACTTTATACCATTCCCGGTTCGCCGCCGAACCTTCTGCATGAGAAGGCTGGAGATGCATTTGCGCCGCGCAACCGCTATGCGCTTGAAATTGATGATAAGGCTGAACCACCGATGTTTAAGGTTACTGATACACATTATGCGGCCACATGGCTGCTTGACCCGAGGGCGCCCGAGGTAGAAATGCCGGAGGAGTTAAGAGCCAGATTGGAGCGTATGAAGAAGGAGGCGCAGGATTATGGCAGTGAATTATAATACAGCACCACTTCTGACGGTGGAGGGATTGAAGCAGTATTTTAAGGTGAGCAGCAGCTTTACTGTAAAGGCCGTTGAAAATGTTTCTTTTAAGATATATCCTGGCGAGACTTATGGTTTAGTGGGCGAGTCGGGCTCAGGGAAGTCTACCATAGGAAGAAGTATAATAAGACTTTATGACCCTACCGCGGGAAGACTGATATTTGACGGCATGGATATAAGTAAAAAGCTGAGTAAAAGCAGCAGTCTTGCGCTGAGAACGCAGATGCAGATGATATTTCAGGACCCGATGGCTTCGCTTAATCCAAGAAAGAAGATTGGCGACATTGTCGGCGAGGGGCTTGACATCCATCATATGTACAAAAACAGCGCGGAAAGAGAGGCAAAGATTAAGGCGATATTGGAGAAGGTAGGGCTTGCACCAGAGCATGCAACACGCTATCCGCATCAGTTTTCAGGAGGCCAGAGACAGCGTGTGGGGATTGCGAGGGCTCTTATAATGAATCCTAAGCTTATTATTGCGGACGAGTGTATTTCTGCGCTGGACGTATCTATTCAGGCACAGGTTGTAAATCTTATGAAGGATATACAACAGGAGACCGGTGCGGCTTATCTGTTTATTGCACATGATTTGTCAATGGTGAAATATATTTCCGACAGAATCGGAGTTCTCCATCTGGGACATTTGCTTGAAACCGGAACAACAGATGAGATTTTTTCAAATCCCATACATCCATATACAAAGAGTCTGCTGTCTGCAATTCCGGCGCCTAATCCGGCGGTCGAAAAGAACCGCGCAGCTCTTTCATATGACTATAAGACCTCGGGAATTGATTATAATCTTGGAACAGAGCGGCTTGTGGACGGAACGCATTATGTTAAATGTACCGATGAAGAGCTTGAGGCATGGACAAGATAAGACATGAGGCTTGTGATTTTTAATTATGAATATCAGGATAAAAAGGCTGAGTATATGGAAGGTGTTACAGGCTTTCCATATGCCTGACTTTTTCCAGCTTATTGCGTTCCCGAAGCTCAACAAAAAATTTCTTAAGCATGTCGCTGCATTCGGATTCAAGAACTCCTCTTGTTACATTGACCTGATGATTAAAAGAGGGGTTTTCAAGAATGTTAAGTATTGAACCGGCGCAGCCTGCTTTTGCGCTCATGCAGCCCATAATTACCTCAGGAATTCTTGCCTGAACTATGGCGCCTGCACACATCTGGCAGGGCTCGAGCGTTACATACAATGTACAGCCCTCAAGGCGCCAGTCACCTACTTTTTTGCTGGCTTTGCCGATGGCGGTAATTTCAGCGTGTGAAAGGGTATTCTTATCAGTATTTCTGCGGTTATAGCCTCTGCCGATAATTTTGCCCTCATACACTATAATGCAGCCAATGGGAACCTCGCCGAGCTCATACGCTTTTTTTGCCTGCCTGAGGGCCTCCCGCATATATTTTTCATGTACAGACATTATGGATGCCATATTTAACTCCTATAATCTATTATAAGTACATTTAATGCGTTTACATAGGTATTATGGACTGCAATCCATGCAGTGTCAAGAGTGTGGTACAACTGAAACAGTGATTAAGGCGGAAGAAAAATGGCGCAGCCCTTTAATTAAGGTCTGCGCCATTTCTGTAAAATTATAAAAATGCAGCAAATTAAACTCCCTTAGGATTGGGACCATACTTGTTCTCACCGGACTGGCTGTCAAGGCAGAAGAAAATGAAGAGAACGATTTCTCCAATAAAAGGAATGAGTGAGAGTAAAATCCAGGCGCCGTTCCTGCCTGTGTCATGTAATCTGCGGAAGCAGAGTGCAAGGCTGGGAATGATAACGGCAATTCCATAAATGGTTGAGAGAATGGTGATGCCGGTAACCTTGCCGATAATTCCTAAAACTAAAGAAACAATGAAGTTGAATAATACAAACATCCAATATTCTTTTCTTCTTGCTCTTCCGCTGAATTTAAAGTAATTTTTAAACGCATCAATGTAGTAATTCATAAGATGTTCTCCTTTTATAAATTTTGTATAAATTTTTTATAAAATGTATTCTATATGTGCAGTATATATTTGTCAATATAAGTTAATAAATTGTCAAATAGCCATTGCCGATATGTAATGTTTAATTGACGAAAAAAAGCTCATATGATATATTTGAATTGCAAAATTTTGGATATACTACAGAAGAACACTGACAGGATTTTTTTCATAGGATAGATATAGGTTTTGTCAGCTCTTAAGAAAGGTATGGTAGAATAGAATGAATCTTGAACAGCAGCTTAATGATATTACCGGGAAAATGTATGGCAAGGGGATTGCGGACTGCACGAATTCACAGCTATATAACGGGGTTCTGCAGCTTACAAGGGAGCGCATTGCCCAGACTCCGTCTATTAAGGGGGATAAGAAGGTTTATTATATTTCAATGGAGTTTCTTATTGGAAAGCTTCTCTCAAATAACCTTATCAATCTGGGAATTTATGACGAATTAAGCACTATCCTTGAGGCAAACGGGAAAGCTCTCTCTGATATTGAGGAGGCAGAGCCCGAGCCTTCGCTTGGAAATGGAGGTCTGGGGCGTCTTGCGGCATGCTTCCTTGACTCTATTGCCACATTGGGGCTGCCCGGTGACGGTATCGGTCTCAATTACCATTTTGGTCTTTTTAAACAGGTGTTCAGGAATCGGATGCAGTGCGCCGAGAAGAATGAGTGGATAGAGGAGAATTCATGGCTTAATAAAACCGGCATATCCTATGAGGTTTCCTTTGGCAGGAAAAAAATCAAATCCGTGCTTTATGACATAGATGTAATAGGATATGAAAATGGGGTAAATAAGCTTCATCTGTTTGATATTGAAGGTGTAGATGAGAGCCTTGTTAAAAGTGGAATTGATTTTGACAAAAAGGCTGTGGACAAAAACCTGACGCTGTTTTTATATCCTGACGATTCAGACGAAGAGGGAAATCTGCTTCGTATATATCAGGAATACTTTATGGTATGCAACGGCGCTCAGCTTATTCTGAGTGAGCAGAAGGCATTGGGGCATGACCTGCACAAATTAAACGAGCATGTTGTAATTCAGATAAATGATACGCATCCCACAATGGTTATACCTGAGCTTATAAGGCTGCTTACTGAAAATGAGGGCTTTTCAATGGACGAGGCTGTAGATGTCGTGAGCAGAACATGTGCGTACACTAATCATACCATACTTGCCGAGGCTCTTGAGAAATGGCCTCTTGAGTATATTGAGGAGGTTGTACCGCAGCTTGTACCTATTATTAAAGAGCTTAGCGACAGAGTCGCAAAAAAATATAAGGACGAAAAGGTTCAGATTATCGACAGTAAAGAGATAGTGCATATGGCGCATATTGATATCCATTACGGCTACAGCGTAAACGGTGTGGCGGCCATACACACGGACATTTTAAAGGATACTGAGCTCAATCACTTTTATAAAATTTATCCTGAAAAGTTTAATAACAAGACTAACGGAATTACCTTCAGACGCTGGCTGCTATCCTGTAATAAGGAGTTGGCACAGCTTATTACGGAGACCATAGGCGACGGCTATAAGAAGAATGCGGCAGAGCTTGAGAGGCTGCTTGAGAAGGCTGACAATCAGGAGCTGCTTGACAGAATCTGTGAGATTAAGAAGGGTAAGAAGGAGGCTCTTGCCGCTTATATTAAAGATAAAGAAGGAATAGAAATCAGCGCTGATTCTATCTTTGACATTCAGGTAAAGCGACTGCATGAGTATAAGAGGCAGCAGATGAATGCCCTTTACATTATTCATAAATATCTTGAAATAAAGCGTGGAAATAAGCCGTCTACACCTGTTACCTTTATTTTTGGCGCAAAGGCTGCGCCTGCCTATGTGATTGCAAAGGATATTATTCACCTTCTTCTTGTGCTTTCGGAAATTGTGAATAATGATTCTGAGGTAAGTCCTTACATGAAGGTGGTTATGGTTGAAAACTATAATGTAAGCTATGCGGAAAAGCTTATTCCTGCATGTGACATCTCCGAGCAGATTTCCCTCGCCTCAAAGGAGGCATCAGGTACCGGAAATATGAAGTTTATGCTGAACGGTGCGGTTACGGTAGGGACCAGCGATGGCGCAAATGTAGAGATTAACCAGCTTGTAGGCGATGACAATATTTATATTTTCGGTAAAAAGAGCGATGAGGTTATAAAGCATTATGAAAATGCCGATTATATATCTTTGGCGCAAAGGCTGCGCCTGCCTATGTGATTGCAAAGGATATTATTCACCTTC
>JAJQGF010000192.1 GCA_021200695.1 Lachnospiraceae bacterium | reverse complement strand
GTTCCTATGTCAATCAGGTAATCCTCCGTTTCCCAACCGTACATTAATCCGGTAAGCTTCGGCAAAACATCCTGTCCGAAATCAATAAATTCTTCATCAGGAAAATAGTCAAAGATTCTGTTATCCGCCACATAAATTCCTGCATTTGCCAGATTGCCTGCAGGATGTAAGGGCTTCTCCTCAAATTGCATAATCCTTCCTGACGCGTCAGTCGCCGCAATTCCACATTGCTTCGGAGCATTGCTCCTAAACAGGGCCATTGTAAGAGGCGCGCCATTTTCCTCATGAAACGCAGTCAGCTTTTTAAGATTTACATTGCAGAGATTGTCCGCATAGCAAATCAGAAAGCTTTTCTCATCTTTTACAAAGCCTCTGTTTGCCCGAACGGTTCCGCCGCTTCCAAGCAGCTTTGGCTCATAAAATTCAATAAACTTTATTTTTGAGCCCGCTCCTTTATTGTTCTCATTAAAATCGATAATATAATCATGTACCTTTTCTCTGAGATAATGCGTATTAACCAGAATCTCCGTCACTCCACACTCGCTCAGAAGCTTTGCCCACCAATCAAGCATGGGATGCCCGCAGACTGATATGAGACATTTAGGGGTTGTATCTGTAAGTGGCCTTAGCCTGCTTCCAAAGCCCGCCGCAAGTAAAAACGCTTTCATTTCGCACCCTTTCCGCTGAATACCACAAGCACGGTATGAAGCATAATTTTTATATCCAATATAAACCCGCAGTTTGCTGTATAGTACAGCTGCTGCTGCTGCTTACTTTCCAACCCTATATAGCTTTTTTCCCCTCTTCCATATACCTGCCAATATCCAGTAATTCCAGGCCTTACACTGAGAAGCTCGCTCAAGTTGTCGCCATATTCCTCCGCCTCTGACCGCACAACCGGGCGCGGACCTACCAGACTCATGGTACCCAGAAAGACATTTAACAGCTGCGGCAGTTCATCAAGGCTGGTTTTTCTGAGAAATTTTCCCGTCCGGGTAATTCTCGGGTCATTGTCAAGCTTGCAAAGCTCTTTGTATTCCTTTATCTGCTCCGCACTCATATATTTTTCCAGATTATCCGCATCCACTACCATGGTACGGAATTTGTACATATAAAACTGCCTGCCATTTCTTCCGATACATTTCCTTTTATGTATGATGGGTCTGCCCTCTCTCACTGCAACTATAACCGCAATAATCAAAAACAGCCACGACAGAAGTATCATTCCTGCCAATGAAAAAAGAATATCAGCTGCTCTCTTACAGACAAGAAATATATTTCTCATCACATGGTTATAAGCGGCGGCAGCTTCATAATCTTCACCTTCATACCCAACTGCTGCACTCTCGTAACCGGAATTCTCATATCCAACTGCTGCTTTCAATGCTCCTTCGTTTTCCATGTTTTAAGGCTTCTCCTCATTTTTCAAGCTTCCGTGTCCTTCTCCGGCGCTTTATTTTTTTATTTATGCTTCACCCCCCCCGAGAAAGGACGGGGAGGGCGAAACACAACCACATGTTGTAAGGTTTGAATTCAGGACTTTAAAATCCTTAATTAATCATGCATGATTAATCGTTTCAATCATTTAATGCATTTAAGTCATTATTGCTTGTTGCTGTTATTTCTATTACTTTTATAGCCTTTGTCTACCTTCTGCCATAACGAAGTCTGCCAAATGTTACAGCTGCCCCTGCAAGAGCTGCAAGCGCAATTATACCTGCATAAGAAGCGGTATCAGCAGTCTTAGGTGATGTTGCGGTTCCGTCAGCGGATGCTGTTGTTTCGGAGCTGCTGTCATCATCATCGCCTGTATCCTTTTCAACCTGCATAATTGCAACAGGTGAAAGGCTTGCGAAGGTACCCTCTATTTCAGTGGCGCTCTTGACATTTGCCGCAATATACTCCCATGCGCTGCCATTGTAGTGCAGGAAGAAATAGTCGTACACGTCTGTATTAAAGCTGCCGCTGTCAAGCTTGAAGGTTATCGTGACATTTTTGGCACCGCCTGCATCTACTTCAAACACAGCAACCTTAGCCGCTGTTTCTGCTTTATCAGAGCCTACTGCTGACTCAATGACAGAGGTAGTAGCGCTGGTGTCCAATGCCGTTGCAGCCGTCTCGCTAATCTCGGCATCAATAGTAACGGTTACGGCGTTTCCGTCCGAATCCGTAGCTTCTGATACCTCTGATACCGTACTTGTAGTATCAACAGTTGTAGTCGAGGGGCTTTCAGCTGCGAATGCAGTTGTTCCAAGCGCAAGCGCAAGACTTAAGCCAAGCGCAAGCGTTGTAGATAATTTTTTCATTTCAATCATCCTCCTTTCCCCATAATCATGTGGTTATATTAAGCCTTACGGCTCAATACCTCTTCATACGGCGCCTTCACTCAACCTCATAATAGAATACCTCAAGTATAAGCTCATACAGCGCCGTTTCATCCGCATAATACTCCTCAAATCTTTCTCCCATAACGGTTTCTCCCGCTACCGAGTAAAAGCTCTCCTGATTAAAGCTGTAACCGGAAGCCTGTGATGCAAGATAGGTGACTTCATCCAGCTGTATATCCGTCACCATATAATTGCGGATTGTATTATAAAATGTAATCGG
>JAJQGF010000104.1 GCA_021200695.1 Lachnospiraceae bacterium | reverse complement strand
CACATACAGATTTTCCTTTCCCACGGACAAAAGCACAGGAATGTCCTCACTGCTTACTACGTGCCCCTTTTTGAAAACAGCGCCTTTTACGACTCCCGGAATAATCTGCGTGATATCATGACACAATACATGTCCCACCGCATCCTCGGTTTTTATTAATTTCATAACCAGCCTCCAATTTTAACAAATGCTCCGGATTCTGAAGCCGGAGGTTTTATCTGTACTCCACATGCAGAAGCTCATGTGCCTTATCCGACAGAGGTTTATCCAGGAAATTCTTATAGCACTCTATAATTTCCGGGTTTTCATGCGAAAAGCGTATCGGATTTGCTCTGTCAAGCCCGTAAAGGACAGCTGTCCTCGCCTCCACATCAGCGCCGCCGTCATGAATCGGCTGTCCGCCTCCGTTAATACAGCCTCCGGGACATGCCATGACCTCCACAAAATCATAATCAACTGTATGTCTGTCGATTTTTTTCATTAATTTTCGTGCATTGCCAAGTCCACTGACAACAGCGACCTTAACCTTTGTACCGGCAATATCCACAACTGCCTCTTTAATTCCCTCAGGTCCGCGCACATATTTAAACGCATCAGCATCCGGGTTCTTACCTGTTACTAGGTTGTATGCCGTCCTCAGTGCAGCCTCCATCACGCCTCCGGTTGCGCCAAATATGACTCCGGCACCGGAATGGACACCCAAGGGCTTATCGAATTCGTCTTCGTCAACAGCCTCCGGATTAATATAATAAGCCTTAAGAAGTCTTACCGCCTCTCTCGTAGTGAGAACTGCGTCCACATCCTGCTTCGTACCCGCCGAGTCCATTCCCTCCAGAGTGATTTCACGCTTTTTGGAAATACAGGGCATAACTGACACCACAAAAAGCTTTTCCGGTTCTATGCCGAGAAGCTCTGCATAATAAGTCTTTGCAATCGCACCAAACATCTGCTGCGGCGATTTTGCGCTCGAAAGCCGGCTTAGATACTGAGGATATTCGGTTTTCATAAAGCTTACCCAGCCGGGACAGCATGAGGTAAACATCGGCAGCTTTTTATCCCTGATTTCAGGAAGCCTTTGAAGGAATTCGCTTCCCTCCTCCATAATTGTCAAATCAGCCGAAAAATTCGTATCAAATATATAATCAAAGCCGATTTTTCTCAGGCAGCCAACCAACCGTTTTTCTGTTGCTCTCTCTCTGTCAAGGCCAAGCTCCTCGCCCCAGCCTGTGCGCACTGCCGGTGCAATCTGGACAATAGTAGTAAGCTCCGGATTTTCGACTGCGTCCAGAACCTTTCCAACATCGTCACGTTCCCTTAAGGCTCCAACCGGACAGTTAACAACACATTGGCCGCAAAGCGTACAATCAGATTCTGCAAGCTTTTCGCCACGCGACACATTCACAGTCGTTCTTGCTCCGGTATCGGTCAAATCCCATATGTTCATTCCCTGAACCTTATCACAGATTTGTATACAGCGCATACATTTTATACACTTGCTGCTTTCCTTCACAATCGGAAACGATTTATCCGTCGGCATATCCTCAAATATGGAAGCATATGGCATATCTGTGATGTTTAATTCATTTGCAAGGGACTGAAGGGAGCAGTTACCGCTTCTGATACAGGTCGCACATTGAAAATTATGCTGTGAAAGAATCAGCTTTACATTTGTCTTCCTGACCATTCTCACCCTGCGGCTGTGGGTGTGGACACGCATTCCCTCCTCAACGACGCTGTTACATGCCGTCACACACCGGTCAACACCCTCCACTTCGACAACGCATACCCTGCATGCACCGATTTCGTTAATATCCTTCAAAAAACAAAGTGTCGGTATCCTGATTCCCACCGACTTTGCCGCCTCCAGAATCGTAGTCCCCTCCGGAACAGCCGTTTTTTTATCATTTATCCACAAATTTACCATTTTTCTCTGCGACCTCCCCTGAATGAACCGTAACCATAATGGTCGCACCGCAGGCACCTGCCTGCCTCCTGACAGGCTTCTTCACAGGTCATCGGCAACTCAATCGGCTCGAAGTCCCCTTTCCTCTCACCTGCGCTGCGAAAAGCAAGCTCAACGCGTCCACACGGGCGGGTTGAACCCACCTTGGGCATGGGAATGTCCACATCATTGATAATTTCGTGATGAAATCCAAGATATTCATCAATATTGGCAGCCGCAACCTTTCCCGCTGCGATTGCCCTTATTACTGTGGCAGGACCGGTCACGCAGTCTCCCCCTGCAAAAATTCCAGGGATATTTTTGATTTCACTGTTGCTAAGAGCGTCGATTGCGCCGCGCTTAATGCTGATTCCAAAGTCCTCGAAGGGTGTCGAGACAATGCCCTGTCCGATTGCCACCAGAACCAAATCACACTCAAGCCGTTCCTCGGGAAGCTCCGCCTTCCTCGGTGTCGGTCGACCATGAGAAATACTGCTAATCATCTGCGGCTGTACAACAAGCGCTGTTACATGCCCGTCAGCATCTTTTTCAATGCGTACAGGCGCTTTCAGCTCCACAACCTCGCAGCCTTCCTCCTCAGCGCCTGCAATTTCCTCTTCCAAAGCAGTCATATCAGCCTTGCGTCTGCGGTATACAATACTTACCTTTTGTGCGCCAAGCCTCACAGCTGAACGCGCGACATCCATTGCTACATTGCCTCCGCCTACCACAATGACCTTTTTACCGGTATAATCCGGCATTTCCTCATCGCCGATTGCACGCAGCATCTCAACCGCCGGGATAACCCCGACTGCATCTTCGCCCTCAAGGCCTATCTTTTTGTCAGTGTGCGCACCAATGGAAATATAAATTGCATCATATTCTTTTTTCAGCTCTTTCATGGATATATCCGTTCCAACGCTTATCTGCGTTTTAACCTCTATTCCTGCTGAAAGAATGGCATTTATATCCGCATCAAGCTTTTTCCTCGGAAGCCTGTAATTAGGAATGCCATAGCGGAGCATTCCTCCAAGACGCTTTCTCTGCTCGAACACCGTTACCCTGTGCCCCATCAGGGAAAGGTAATATGCAGCGCTCAGTCCTCCCGGGCCGCCTCCGATTACCGCAATCTTTTTTCCTGTCGCAGGCGCGCAGGCCGGAATCGGCACATCACCCGCCATATCAACCGCAACACGCTTTATTCCTCTGATATTTACAGGCGCGTCTGTCATTGTCCGTTTGCATCTGTTTTCACATGGATGCTCACAGATAAACGCACAAACCACCGGCAGCGGATTATCCTTTCTGATAAGCCTTACTGCATCCGCATACCGCTTTTGACCTGTCAGCGCCACATACCCCGGAATGTCAACGCCTGCCGGGCATCCTGCAACACACGGAACGGGCTGACTGCTGTTGGATACGGATCTGTGCCGGGTAATATGTGCCTCAAAGTCCTCACGACATCCCTCCACACAGTTTAATACCGTTCCGGCAGCTTCAAAACCGATTGCACAGTCCGCCGACTGATAAATACTTTCCGCAGTCAGCTTAATAACATCAATCGTTTCGAGCGTTGCCCTGCCATCTAATACATCTTCAAACAGCCTTACCAGCTGATTGAGTCCCACACGGCACGGAACACATTTTCCGCACGACTGTGCAAGACACATTTTTACGAAGGAGCACACAAGATCAACTGAACACAGTCCCGGCGGACTTGCCACAATCCTTCTCTCAAGGTCCGAATACAGGGATTCCACTGTAATCTGTGCCCTATCCTTCGTTTTAATACTTAATCTGCTCATTCAAATCCTCCAGACATGACGAAGCTCAGCCGTCATGCAAATCACAGCCGGATTATCTTATTTGGTGAAAAAAAATCCGCTTCACTCTTTTCATGAGTAATGACGAGCAGTGAGCGTCCTCTTCTGTTGTCCGCCACATATTGCATCGTTTTACGTTTATTAGCTTCATCCAGCTCCCGGAACGGTTCGTCCAGAAATATTGCCTGAGAATCATTGATAACCGCTCTTAAAATAGCTGCCCTGCGCTTCATTCCGCCGCTGTAGAGGCTGATTTTATTATGAAAGCTCTCCTCAGGAAGCAGCTTCTTATATTCTTCAAAAATGCTTCTTTTGTCAAGCCCGGAAACAAGCCTGATATTATCAGTTATATCAAACTGCTCCAACAGCCTGTTCTCCTGAAAGGCCACCGATATTTTACCGAGTCCGTTCTTTACAGTGCCGGAATCCGGCTTCTCAAGCCCAAGCAGCAGCCGCAGAAGCGTTGTCTTACCCGCGCCTGATTCTCCCAGCACCAATATCGTGTCTCCCGGCTCTATCTGAACGCTTAAATCCCGGATTACCTCCCTTTGAAAGCTCTTTACCAGATGAAGCGCCTCAAGCATTCTCCTCTTTGTTTCCATTTGAATTCTCCCTGCCGTCTGCATCTGATAACATTCCGGTAATCAGCATTATACAGCGGACAAATATTCTTTCAAACAGAAAGCCTGCCGCCACGATAATTACCGTCCATGCAAACAAGTCGTCAATTTCCAGATACAATTTTGACTTATAAAGCTTTTCACCCAACGAATGCAGCGGAACCCCGATAAGCTCCGCAGCAATACCGGCTCTGACGCACATGCCGACTGCAACGTGCGCCGTCTGCATGAGTCCGTCGCACAGAGCAGGCAGGTACACATAACGAAAGCCCCTGATTTCCGGTACATGGTAAACAGCAAGCAGTTCAAGCAGCTTTCCGTCAATATGCTCCAAAGCGGAAAGCAGTTCAAAATAAATAATCGGAAATGCCACAAAGCCTGAAACAAAAAATGATATTCCCGAAGACGAAAACCATGCCAGAAGCAGAATAATAACCGAGGCAATGGGTACCGCCTTCATGAATGACAAAAACGGCGCCAGCAACTCCCTTATGAGTGAAGCCTTCCATGCCGCAAATGCCGCAAATACAGCAAGACCCAGAGAAGCCGCAAAACCCGCAAGTATTTTTCCCATCGTCCTTAAAACAACAAGATATGTACCGCTCTCTCCAAGCAGCTCACAAAGGCATAAAAATGTATCCTCAGGAGACGCCAGAAGCAAAGGCTCATCGACCGCCATGTACAACATCTGCCACATGAAAATCCAAAATAAGATAATCAGTATTTTTTTAAAATAGCTTTGAACTGAATTTTTTTTATTCCACGCCATAATAGAAATCGCTCTCCGGCAGCTGTCCTCCTATGCCTGATGCATCCTGTTCATACAATACCTGAAGATAATTCTCAAGCATTTCCTTCATTTCATTGCCCTGAATGCACACAAGATTACAATACGGAATTGCCTGCCCTGCAATTTCTGCCGTGACAATGTCATATTCTTCAACGGCCAGCGCCATTTCCTCTACATTTGCATTAACATAATCAACGCTCTCCCGCTGCGCCTTAAGAAACGCTTCAACCGCATCGGGCTGCTCCTCAAGGAACTGTCTGTTTACTATGGTAACGCCTTTCACCATATCCTCCCATTCGTCCGCAAGGCTGATATTAATGCAAAGTCCCTCAAGCCTGTTCATTGCTACGGTGACATAAGGCTGCGGAAGCACGGCAGCTGAAGCCGTATCGCTCTGCAACGCGGAAATAACCTCCGTCGCTTCCGACTTAAATTCAATCGTAACATCGTCCGCGCTCATGCCGTTTAAGGAAAGCACCTGATTAAAGCCGTACTCCGGCGTCGTACCCTTTCCCGTCATGTAGATGGTCTTACCCTTCAAATCGCTGACAGACTGAAGGGCTTCATCATAGCTTACGACATAAAGCACACCCAGCGTATTAATATCAAGCACCGCAATCTGTCCGCTCATTTTCTGGTACAGTACAGCCGCCACATTTGCAGGTATACTTGCAATATCAACCTCGCCGTTTATAACAAGCGGAAGAATTTCATCCGCAGCAGTGTAAATTCCAAACTCGTAGCTTCCGTCATTGTCCTTCATCATTTTAACCAGGCCAATTGAGGTCGGGCCCTTCAGCGATGCGACATGTACGGTAAGCTCCTCCCGGGAAATCTGCGTTTCAGTCTGCCCGTCCTGTATTTCCGTGCCTCCTGCACAGCCCGTCAGAATAAATGACATTACACACATAACGCTGATAATTTTAGTTAACCTTTTTAGCATATGTTTATCCTTTTACATTAAATTTCAAAATACCTTTTCAGGCATAAAAATATCCCCTTTATGTCGTCAATGTCATACACCGGACATTTCACGCTCTCCGGGGAAACCACATCGGTCGCTATGCATATAAGCGTGTTCTGCCCGCAGACGCTTTGACAGGAGATTTCCCGTCTGACCACCTCTATCTTGGGGTATGAGGATGACTTTAATCCCTCAAGGATAATAATGTCAACACCCTCCGCTTCGCTTATCATCTTCTCCACGTCCACTCTGCGCCTTACATTTACTGAATACTGAGTATCGGAAAAAATCGCCGATACCTGCGCGCCTGCTCTGGCAAAGCGTTCAGTGTCAGTACCCTCGTAATCCATAAGGTAATCATGTCCGTCATGCTTAATTACGCCGACCGTGTAGTTCTCATTTATAAATTCATTTATAAGCTTTATTATAAGCCATGTCTTACCGCTGTCCTTGAGTCCGCTGACACAGAAAACAGCCGGAAGCTGCATTTTCTTATATTCGTCCCTTGTGTTTATATTTCTTACAAGCTTTTTGTCAAAGCCTGTGTATTCCAGCCTGATATATTTGGTTCTTACTTTATTAAAGATATTTATCAGACGATAGCTGCCCTCAGCTATCAGCTCATCAATAACGGGAAGCACAGCCTTTGAATAAATTGCGCACAGAGGATGCACATGCTTATCGTCAGTAAGCACAAAGCAGTCATAGTCAGAGGATATGAACTCTGCCATATACTCTATAAGCTCTCTCTTCATAAAAGGCATATCAGCGGCGCAGATAAAGACATATTTCTCCGAAGCATGCTTTACTATCTGGTATATACCTTCGATAGGTCCAATATCCTTATGCTCATCATACACAACCGGCAGCCCCATACCCTCATATTCGCCTTTATGTGCAGCAGAAA
The DNA here is from genome assembly GCA_021200695.1 of Lachnospiraceae bacterium. Classification (GTDB taxonomy): domain Bacteria; phylum Bacillota; class Clostridia; order Lachnospirales; family Lachnospiraceae; genus Acetatifactor. Next base: position 4,864 of record JAJQGF010000104.1, on the reverse strand, counting down.
TAAGCGTCTCCGAAAAGCCGCTCATTTCATCTGCAAGCCTGTCTATAAAGCTGCGGTTATTAAGCTGTAAAAGCGCCTTATTAGTACCCATGCGGGAGCTTTTTCCTCCTGCAAGTATACCGGTGCTAAGCTTTATGCTCTGTTCCATTTATATACACTGCCATTCTGATTTTTAAAATATATAACCCTTACCGTGTCGCCCTGTTTAACACCTCTTCCTCCCTCAAGGTCTATAAAGCAGTTGCACTCCGTGAGGTTGCGAATGACTGACGAAGCGTGTACCGGCGACGGAATTACTACCTCCCCGTCAGAAGCATATGCCCGTATCAGTCTTCTCATTTTATTAATCTTATTATACTCGCTTTTCAGCACTGCGTCAGCAACTTTTATGTCAAATGACAAATTTTGCATAAACACTGCCATTGACGGCCAGAAATACAGCTCGAAATTTGCCATTGCAGCATAAGGATTTCCCGAAAGACTGAGGATTACCTTTCCGTTAAGCACACTTGCAAGCGTAGGTGTTCCCGGCTGTATATTCGCTCTTCTGAATAACTCCTCCGCACCCATATGCCCAAGCACTCCCGGCACTATATCCCTTTTTCCCACGGAAACTCCGCCGGTAGTAATTACAAAATCCGCAGCACACAACGCTCTGTTTAACCTTTCCTCAAGAAGCTGTTCATCGTCGGCACAGGTCTCCATGCTCACTACCGTAAGCCCCTCAGCCTTTATGGACGCAGCAAGCATATAAGCTATGCTGTTATATATCCTTCCGGGCGCAAGGTCAGCCCCCGGCTCTGTAAGCTCGGTTCCCGTAGAAATAATTGCTATCTTCGCCGGCCTGTACACCCTTACACGCTCAAGCCCCAGACTTGCAAGAAGTCCCGCGTGGCACGGCCTGAGACGGGTATTTTTCGGGATTACAGTCTCGCCTTCTTTAATATCCTCTCCCACCCTACAGTAATTTGTGTATGGCCGCACCGACGAATAGACGGAAACGCTCTGCATTCCAAGGTCGGTGTCCTCCTGACGTATTACAGCGTCGTATCCGTCGGGAATAAATGCGCCAGTCATAACCCTCACCGCAGTAAAGGGCTCGAAAGAAATCTCTTTATAGTCACCTGCTAAAAGCTCTCCGACTACTCTTAAAACGGCAGGTTCCTTCCTGTCTGCGCACTTTATGTCATCGGCTCTTACCGCATATCCGTCCATTGCGGATTTGGGGAATGGCGGAACCATCATCCCGGCTGTCACCTCATTTGCCAGCACCCTGCCCGCACAGTCGGAAACATCCACATCCTCAGTTTCTGCCTGAGGACTTATGCATGAAGTGATTCTGCTCCGGCACTCCTCTATTTCAAGTCTTTTTTCCATTTTTTTACACCTGTTTTCCTTTAAATTTGCCTCTTATTTTGAAACATTGGCAACTGCAAAACTGTCAGGCCATGCCTTACATATGAGATTAAGATTATAATCCGAAGCCATCACGACTGCCGCATCGGTGGGTACAGCCTTTGACACCAGAGCACCCACCCTCGCTGCAACTGCCTTCCTGACCATATCAGTCGGCACCCGCCCGGTTGTAAACAGCATGCAGGCCTCAGACTCAATGCCCTTCTCCAGCATATACCCGATGCATTTATCCATTGCATTATGTCTGCCTATATCCTCGCAGGAAAATATGCATTTTCCGTCCTTTCCAAGATAACAGCTATGTGTTCCCTTTGTCCTGCCGTGAAGCCTTGAACCAGAGGAAAATTCCTTTGCCAGATTAAATACGTAGTCCGGCCTAATATCCGTTTTTTTTAAAGGAAACAGATAATCCGCATATACCCTTTCAAGCAGCATACGATTGCCCGTGCAGCAGGTTGCCTCCCGCGGCTCCGCCTCCTTGAATGTAATCTCCTGCTTTAAATATACCCTTGCGGTATGCCCGCTTTCACAGATATAAACACTCTCTACATCATCAGCGCCTCTTATTATTCCCTCCGTAAGAAGTCTTCCCAATACAAGATAACGCAAATTAGACGGTGTACATACAAGAGACGCTGCTCTCCTCTCATTTACAATGATATCAACAAAATGCTCACAGACTATTACGTCATCCTGTTCATGCATACTGCCATCCGCTTCCACCACAATCTGCTTCAGCTCCGTCACCTCACAGCCTGCACCGGATTTATCATTTATGACCATATATTGTCAGTCCTCATATTTAAAATAATCAAAATCAGCCGGCTTTCTTGTGCCACAGCCTCCGTTATTGGCATATATACCCACAAGCGTTCCTGTATGACGCTTAGGGTCGTCCGGCACACCTTCATCGCACAGATAGATACAGTTTTCAAGCGCGCCTACGGTTTTCCATTCCTCACCGTCATAGCTGTAATAGAAAACTCTGGTAAGCCTGTCAACCACTGCCTTAAGATAAACGGCTCTCTCCTCTATGTCAGAAATCTCCGCAATAAGCTCCTCTCCGTGGTTTCTGTTTATTACAAGCTGCAGCTTTCTGCCATTTTCATAGCACAGTGAACACCTTGCATATGTAGCCGTGCTGTAATAGCATGTGATGCCTGCCTGCTCACCGTCCCTGTCGGGATAATACTCAAGCTTTGTCTCCGCCGTATATGAAAGCTCCTGCTCTCTTCTGACAAGAGTATTTTTTGAGCGTATCTCGTTAAGCTGTCCGTCCAGAGTCCATATGCGGAAATGTCCGGGCCTTTCCTCAAGACTCCATGAGCCATTATCAGGATTTCTGACAAATTCCCACTCAAGGTTCAGCTTATCGGAATTAAAATCATCAAACAGATTCCTCTCAAAAATACATTCAGGCAAATCCGGAGCCGTCTGGACAGTGCTTGGCCCCTTTCCATCATTGATGGTAAACCAGCCGTCCTCAGTCCATTGTACGGGGTCAAGCGCAGACTCTCTTCCCACCGTAGTATACCTTCCCTGGTTTGGTCTGCCGCACAGATAATAGCACCACCAGTTTCCATTCTGGTCCTGAACAAGCTTCCCGTGACCGGCCCTCTGAATAGGCGCCTCTGCATCGAACTGACGCATAACCGGATTGTACGGCGAATTCTCATATTCTCCATACAGCGAGGTGCTTCGTGCCACATTTATTCCGTGCCCGTATCCGGTTCCTCCCTCCGCTACTATTGCATAATAATAGCCGTCCTTTTTCATAATATGCGGACCCTCTGAGCATCTCTCTCCGGTACCGTCCCATGCGCTCCTCATCTCTCCGGCAACCCTCAGTCCGTCATCGCTTAAAGGCACGGTCTGCGCTGCTTTAGCTATGACCATATACTTTTTGCCGTCGTCGTCCACAAAAAGAGAAGGGTCTATATTGTCAACCTCAAGGCATACCGGCTTGCTATAGGGTCCCTCAGGCCTTTCGGAGGTCATCACAAGCTGTCTGCGCATTACATTGTTGTCCCTTTTTCCGTCCGCGTTCAGCCTGAGCGTTGCATAAATATAAAATTTTCCATCCACATATTCAATATCCGGCGCCCATATTCCATGCGAATCCTTTATACTGCTTAAGTCAAGCCACTCGGGATTTGAAATTGCATGTCCGATTATATGCCAATGCACCATATCTCTTGAATGTGATATGGGAATTGCAGGAAAATACTGAAAGCTGGAATTAACCATGTAGAAGTCATCTCCCACCCTTACAACTGACGGGTCCGGAAAAAAACCTCTCTGTACCGGATTGTGATATACTCTTTTGCTGTTCATACTCATCCTCCTTTTGACCGCCTATGCAGCCTGTCTTAACTTTTAAAATTTACAACTACATATCCATTATAAATTATTATTGAACCCTCCTCAGGATAGCCGGGCATCCCCTGACCCTCAAGCGTGCTCCTTAACTCAGTATATTCATCCGAGTCCGACAATGTAGTAAAGCTATGTCCATGCATCTTAAGGAAGCTTATCATCTCTCTGTTGGTGCCATCAAAGGCATCAAATGCCCATCTAATCATCGGCAGATTAGCCTCCCCGATAAAGCAGTAGCCCTCAGGCTGCCAATATTTTTCCTTAAGGTGTACATCTACGGTATCCGTAATTTTTGATATTAATTTATATTGCCATGAGTCATATGACACATAAAAATCCTGAACAAACTCGTAGGGAATGTTATATTCTCCTATAAATACCACGGGAATATCGTTTCCGTATTCGCTTTCCACATCATATGCGACGTTAAGAAGCGTCTCCTTTGTGAGCTCATATTGTCTGTAATCCATATAAAAATTATTGTTAAGCTGTGTAGTCTGATTATATATGAAAATAAAAGCAAGCAGTGAAACCGCAATATTCCAAAGCCTTTTATATTTTCCGCCGCGAAAGCCCTCATACAGAAGCGTCATACCTATGGCAGTGTAAAACGGCATGTATTGGCATGAGCGATAAAATGTAACCTTTGCCTCTATAAAAGTGAGCAGGAAAGGAGTTAACAGCATTCCTGTAAAGAGCAGCGGATACCAGAGGCTCTTTTTTCTGACTGCATAATAAATTGAACAAATGCCAAACACCCAGCATGCAAGCTCATATCCCGTAACAGGCAGATAGACAATGGCATTTACATGATAAACAAGCCAGAAACGCTTTATAAGCATGAAAAGCTCCTGAAGTCCCTCTGAGCCGTTAAACAGTGCAAGCATATCCGCCAGACTGTGAAGGCCAACCTCCGAATCAGGCGTATTTATATCAAAAACGGCTATAAGCAATGCCTGAATAACGCTTCTCAAAATTACGCAGCACACCACGACTCCCGCACCGGCGGCAAGCTTTTTTATCACATACAAGGATTTCCCCCGGATATTGCCATTATTATATATATGAAAGA